>CALGAM010000112.1 GCA_937951935.1 uncultured Micromonospora sp.
GGACCGTCCCCCCGCCCCCTGGTCGTGGTGATCCACGGCGGCTTCTGGCGCGCCGAGTACGACCGCACGCACACCGGTCCGCTCGCCGCCGACCTGGCCGCCCGGGGCTACCCGGTCGCCCAGCTGGAGTACCGGCGGACCGGCCAGCCGGGCGGAGGCTGGCCGGGCACCCTCGACGACGTGGCGGCCGGGGTCGCCGCCCTGCCGGACCTGGCCCGACGAGGGCTTCCGGCGGGCCGGGTGGCCCCGGGACCGCCCATCCTGCTCGGGCACTCCGCGGGCGGGCACCTCGCGCTCTGGTACGCCACCCTGGCCTCCGCCGACCTGCGCGGGGTCGTCGCCCTGGCGCCCGTGGCCGACCTCGCCGAGGCGTACCGGCGTGACCTGGACGGGGGTGCGGTGGCGGCGCTGCTGGGCGGCGGACCCGACGACGTACCGGAGCGGTACGCGGCGGCGGACCCGGCCCGCCGCACCCCGCCGGGGGTACCGGTCCGTATCGTGCACGGACGGCTTGACCGGCAGGTGCCGGTCGAGATGAGTGTCGGGTACGCCGCCCGCGCCCGGCGGTCCGGCGCGGACGTGCGACTGGTCGAGCTGCCCGACTGCGAACACTTCGGTGTGATAGATCCGCTGTCTCCCGCGTGGGCCACGGTGCTGGACGCATTACATTCCGTCGGCAACTGACGCCGCACCATTGACGCAACGTCGCGCAGCCGGTACAACGCCGGAGGGGTTGCGAGCCCCAGCCGCACCTCCGGGAGGATCTTGTGTCGCAGATGGACCGCAGGCAGGCGCTCAGGTTGCTGGGTGCGGTGGGAGCCGCCGGACTGACCGCCGCCTGCAGCCGGTGGGCCGGCGGCGAGCCCGGGAACGACCCGTCCCGTAACACACTGGTCCGGATTGGCATGGTTGTCGCCCAGTCCGGCGCCTTCAAGCCGATCGGCGACGAGATGCTCCGGGGCTTCCAGCTCTTTCTCGACATGAACGACCGGCGGCTGGGTGGTCACCCGGTGGATCTCGTCATCGCGGACGAGGGAGAGACGGTCGACTCCGGCAGGACGGCCGTGGAGAGCCTTCTCAAACAGGGGGTCCTGGCGCTGACCGGGGTGGTCGCCTCCGAGGTGTTGAGCGCGGTCCGGAACACGGTCGAGGAGGCGAACATCCCCCTGGTCAGCTCCAACGCCTCCGCGGCGACGCTGCAGAGCGTCGTCTACATCTGGCGGACCTCGTACGTCAACGACGAGGCGGGGCGTGCCCTCGCCCCGTACGTGGCCCAGCAGGTTCCCGCCAGGGGCCGGATCGCGATCGTCGCGCCGGACCACGACGCCGGGTTCGACGCGGTCCAGGGGTTCCGGCAGAGCTTCGGGGAGTCCGACGACCGGCTCGCCGACCCGGTGATCTGGACGAAGTACGTCAAGGGCAAGCCCGGCCGCAACGTGTTCACGTCGGCGGTCAACCAGGTCGTGGCCCGGAAGCCGGACGCGGTCTACTGCTGCTTCTCCGGCGACGCCGCCGTCGAGTTCCTCAGGCAGCTGCACGCGGCCGGCTACCGCAAGCAGATCTACGCGCCGGGTTTCCTCACCGAGGGCACGGTGCTCGAACAGCTCAAGCCCGCCGAGGTCGAGGGCGTGATGACCGCGCTGAACTACTCGGCGGACCTCAACAACGCGGCCAACCGCCGCTTCGCCTCCGCCTTCCGCAAGGCGCACGGTTCGACGCCGACGACGTACGCCATGGCGTCCTACGACGCGGCGCAGGTGTTGGACCGGGCGATCCGGCTCGCCGGCCGCGATCTCACCCCGTTGACCCTGAACCTGGCGCTGGGCAAGGTCGGCCACATCGACAGCCCGCGGGGGGCGTGGCAGTTCAACCAGCCGCGCACCCCGCAGCAGAAGTGGTACCTGCGTCGGGTGCAGCGGGACGGCCAGGTCCTCTCCAACGTGGTGATCAGGGAGTTGGAGACCCTGGGCTGACCGCCCCGCGTACCGCCGCGTCGCGCGCGGGCCGCACCCCGGCACCCGGACACCGGCGGGCCGGGCGGGCGTTTCCGCCCCCACCGGCACGGGTATGGCGCCGGGTGAGGGGGTGGCATGGCCCGGGAATGGCGCAACTGGTCGGGCAGCCTCCGCTTCGTGCCGGGTGAGCACGCCGAGCCGGCCAGCGAGGACGAGGTCCGCGCGCTCGTCGAGCGGGCGCGGGCGACCGGGCGGACCATCCGCCCGGTCGGTTCCGGGCACTCCTCCAGCCCGCTGGTCCGTACCGACGGGATCCTGCTCGACCTGAACCGCCTCACCGGTCTGCTCGCCGAGAACCAGGAGCGCCGGCAGGCCACCGTCGGCGCCGGCACCCGGCTGCGGGACCTCGGCGAGCAGCTGTACGACGCCGGGCTGGCCATGGACAACCTCGGCGACGTCGACGTGCAGACCGTCGCCGGGGCCACCGCCACCGGCACGCACGGCACCGGGCTGCGGTTCGGCAACCTCTCCACCCAGATCGTGGGTGCCCGGCTGGTCACCGGGACCGGCGAGACGCTGGAGGTCTCCCCCACCCACAACGCCGACCTGCTGCCGGCGGTCCGGCTCTCCCTCGGCGCGCTCGGCGTCCTCACCCGGATCACCCTGCGGCTGAGCAGGGTGTACGAGCTGCACCGGCGTACCTGGTGCAGTCACGTGGACTGGACCCTGGCCAACCTGGAGCAGCTCCAGCGGGAGAACCGGAACATGGACTTCTACTGGTACCCGCGTAGCGACCAGACCCAGATCCGGACACTGAACCTGGTCGGGCACGAGCCGGCGCTCCGCCCGCCGACGGGGTACCGGGAGAGCATCACCGGGGCGAGTCACCGCAACATCCCCCGCCACCGGGAGCTGCGGTTCGACGAGATGGAGTACATGATCCCCTCGGCGGCGTTTCCCGACTGCTTCGCCGAGCTCCGGCGGCGGATCAGGGACCGCCACCGGCGGTACGTGGGCTGGCGGGTGCTGGTGCGCACGGTGGCGGCGGACGACATCCACCTCAGCGGGGCGTACGGGCGGCCCACCACCACCGTCGCCTGCCTGCAGAACGCCGGCCTGCCGTACGACGAGTACTTCGCCGACGTGGAGCGGGTGTTCCGGCAGTACGGGGGGCGTCCGCACTGGGGCAAGAAGCACTCGCTCACCGCCCGGGAGCTGCGTCCGCTCTACCCGGCCTGGGACACCTTCGCCGAGATCCGCCGGCGGCTCGACCCCGACGGGGTGTTCCTCACGCCCGACCTGGCCCGGTTGTTGGAGCAGCCGTGACCGGGGCCCTGGGGCACCGGGTGTGGGTGGTCCCGGGCGGCCGGATCCCGTTCCCGAGCAACGGGCCGGAGCCGGCCCTCACCGGGTTCGACGACGTCTGTGTGCTGAACGCGGCGGACGAGCCGGCCGACCTGGCCCTGACGATCTACTACGAGGACCAGGAGCCGGTGGGCCCGTACCCGGTGCGGGTGCCGGCCCGGCGGATCCGTCGCATCCGGTTCAACGACCTGATCGATCCGGAGGCGCTGCGGCTGGACCGGTCGTTCGGCTGTGTGCTGCGTTCCACGGTCCCGGTGGTCGTCCAGTTCGGTCGCCAGGACACCCGGCTGCCGGGCGCGCTGGGCATCACGACCACCCTGGCGTACCCGGCGGACGCGGGCCCGTCCGGCGGGTGACCCGCGCCGGCGGCTACGGCCGCAGCTCGGCGACGCAGCACTTGACGCTGCCGCCGCCCTTCTTCAGCTCGGAGAGGTCCACGGGCACCGGGGTGTAGCCGGCCTCCGCCACCCTGGCGGCCATCCCGGTGGCCTCGCTGTTGAGGACGACGTGCCTGCCGTCGCTGACCAGGTTCAGCCCGAAGGCGACCGCGTCGGCCTCGTCGACCTGGATCGCGTCGGGGAAGAGCTGGGCCAACACGCGCCGGGAGGCGGTCGAGAACGCCCCGGGGTAGTAGGCGACCGTCTGGTCGTCGAGCGGGGCCAGCGCGGTGTCCAGGTGGTAGAAGCGGGGGTCGACCAGCCGCAGCGAGACCACGGGCCGGCCGAGCACCTCCTGCGCCTCGGCGTGCGCGGCGGTGGAGGTGCGGAAGCCGTACCCGGCGAGGATCAGGCCGCCGTGCGCCCCGGGCAGGTACGTGAAGTCGCCCTCGCCCTCGTTGGTCTCGGTCGGGACCACGTGGCGCCAGCCGTGTGCCTCGTAGAACGCCCGGTGGGCGTCGGCCTCGGCGGCCCGCTGCGGGTACCGGAACCGGGCGCCGTAGCTGGTGCCGTCGACGGTGAAGGCGCCGTTCGCCGCGTACACCATGTCCGGCAGACCGGGCTGGGGGGTGAGTTCGTGCACCGTGTGGCCGAGGTCCAGCAGGGTCTGGCGCAGCTGGTGCCACTGCTTGAGCGCGAGGTCGCGGTCGACCGGGGTGGTGGTGTCCATCCACGGGTTGATCGCGTACTCCACCGCGAAGTACTCCGGCGGACAGAGGAGATATGTCCGCTTTCTTGGCATCCTCGGCTGGTTCACGGAACCAAGGGTAGGTACGGTGCAGGTTCACCAACAGCCAAAACCATTGCCTGTCAGGGGCGGAACGTTGCAGATCGACGAAGTAGATCAGCGAATCATTGCGTCGCTGGTGGCGGACGCCCGTGCGTCGTACGCGGAGATCGGAGCCCGGGTCGCGCTCTCCGCTCCGGCCGTCAAGCGGCGGGTCGACCGGCTGCGCGCCGCCGGGGTGATCCGGGGGTTCACCACCGTCGTCGACCCGGCCGCGGTGGGGTGGAACACGGAGGCGTTCGTCGAGCTCTTCTGCACCGGCCGGACCACCCCGGCCCAGATCATGGCGGCGGCCCGGCGGCACCCCGAGGTGGTGGCCGCGTACACGATCTCCGGCGAGGCGGACGCCCTCGTCCACCTGCGCGCGGCCAACATCTCCCACCTCGAACAGGCGCTGGAGCGGCTCCGTGCCGAGCCCTTCGTCACCTCGACCCGGAGCATGATCGTGCTCTCCCGGCTGGTCGAGTCACCGACGGTGGTTCCGGCGCCGGAGTGACCCGGGTCGCCGGCGGACGGGAACGCCAACCCGTACCCCCGCGTCTGACCGGCATGACCCTCGATCGCGAGACCCGCGCCCTCACCGTCGGCACCGCCCTGGTCGCGGGGCTGACGCTGCTCGCCGGCACCCTCACCGGCTGCACCGCCACGCCCGAACCGTCGCCGACCGTCGCCACCCGCGACCCCGGCGTACCCGCCGGTGAGTTCCGACTCGTCTCCTTCGACTCCTGCGCCGACGCGCTGGACGGGCTGCGGGCCGCGACGGCGGCGGCCGTCGGGCCGTACGGTCTCCTCGTCGGTGGCGGGTTCCGGGCCGAGCGCGTACCGCCCGTCGAGGGTCAGGCCGCCGAGTCGGCCCGGATGGGTGGGCCGGGCGCGGCCGACGCGGCCGGCACGTCCGCCCACTCCGGCACCACAGTCCACGAGCCCGGTGTCGACGAACCCGACCTCGTCAAGACCGACGGCCGGCGGATCGTCACGGTCAGCCGGGGCACGCTGCGGGTGGTCGACCCGGTGAGCCGGCGGATCACCGGCAGCCTCGACCTGGAGCCGGGCGCGGACCGCGGTGGCTGGCCCGACGCGCGCCTGCTGCTGCACGGCGACCGGGCGCTGGTCCTGGCCCAGCGGTACGGCGTCGACCCGCTCCGCCCGCGGTTCCTGCCGGAGGCGGCGAAGGTGCCGCCGGTCGACGAGAACGGCGCCGCCGGCCTCCGGCTGATCCTGGTCGACCTGGCCGGCTCGCCGCGGATCCTCGGCGAGTACCGGTTCGACGGCGACCTGGTGGACGCCCGGCAGGTGGGCGGGACGGTCCGCGTGGTCGCCCGCTCCGCACCCCGGTTCTCCTTCCCGCAGTACCGGGGGCCGGAGCCGGTCGACGAGCGTCGCAGCCTGACCACGAACCGGAAGATCGTGCGGGAGGCGCCGATCGAGGCCTGGCTGCCCCGGTACGAGACGGTCGCCGACGGCCGGACCACCTCGGGACAGGTCGGGTGCGACCGGCTGAGCCGGCCGGCGGAGTACTCCGGCACCTCCCTGCTCACGCTGCTCAGCTTCGACCTGGGCGCCTCCCGGCTCGGCGACGGCGACCCGGTCACGGTGGTGGCCGACGGCGAGACCGTCTACAGCAACGGTTCGCGGCTCTACGTCGCCAACGACCAGCGCTGGCGGATGTCGGTGGCCCGACCCGAGGGCGGCACGGCCACCCCCGGCCTCCCGGAGGAGCGGACCGAGATCTACCTGTTCGACCTGGTGGGTGGCGGCCGGCCGCGCTACGTCACCGCCGCCTCCGTCCCCGGCTGGCTGATCAACCAGTACGCCCTGTCGGAGTGGAACGGCCACCTGAGGGTGGCCACCACCACCGGCAGTCTCTGGGGCGCCACCCCGACGTCGAGTTCCGGCGTGTACGTGCTGCGGGTGGACGGGCGGACGCTGACCGAGACCGGCCGGGTCACCGGGCTGGGCAGGGGTGAGCGCATCCACAGCGTCCGTTTCGTCGAGGGCACCGGGTACGTGGTGACCTTCCGGCAGACCGACCCGCTCTACACCCTCGACCTGCGCAACCCGGCGGGGCCGAGGGTCGTCGGGGAGCTCAAGGTCACGGGGTACTCCGCGTACCTGCACCCGGTCGGGGCGGACCGCCTGATCGGTGTCGGCCAGGAGGCGGACGGTCAGGGACGTACCCAGGGCACCCAGGTCTCGCTCTTCGACGTCTCGGACCTGGGCCGGCCGACCCGGCTCGCCCGGCACCACGTCCGGTACGGGCACTCCGAGGCCGAGTTCGACCCACACGCGTTCCTCTACTGGCCGGCCACCGGCACCCTGGTGGTGCCGGTGACGACGTCCGAGCTGCGGAGCGACGCCACGGCCGGCGGGGCGCTGGTGCTGCGGGTGGGCGACCGGAGCCTGACCGAGGTGGGTCGGGTCGACCACGCCGAGGTGGCCAGCCCACGGGCGAGCGTCCCGATCCGCCGGTCCCTGGTGATCGGCGACGTGCTCTGGACCGTCTCCGACGCTGGGCTCAAGGCCACCGACCTGGGCAGCCTCGCCACCCTCGGCACCGTCCGGCTCTGAGCGGCGGCCCGGCCCGCGGGTGGGCGCACGCCGGGACGCCCGCCCCCGCGCGGCGGGCCGCCGCCCGTCGGCGCGGGCCCGCCCGCGGGCCGGCTACAGGTACATCCCGGTGCGGTGCTCGCTCTCCCGGTGCGCCGGCTTGTCACCCTCGGAGAAGAACCGGCGACCGCCGAACTCGCCGTGCAGCCGGTCGTCGAGCTCGTCGGCGAGGCCGGTCATCACCTGCACGGCCAGCATCAGGTGGACGGGCTGGAAGTTGCGGCCGAAGACGGGGACCGAGGCCCAGACGGTGTCGTTGGTGCAGTAGAGCCGCCCGATCGGCATCCGGTTGGTCAGCTCGGAGAGCTTGACGTACAGCTGCTCGGTCGGGTGGACCTCGGTCAACACCGGGGAGAAGACGTCGACGAGCGGCGGGTTGTCCCGGACCCGGACGAAGACCATGGCCGAGCCGGCCCGGATGCCGATGTCGCCGTCGGCGTCGACCTGGAGCTGGTCCACCGGCGACTTCAGCATCGCGGACAGGACCGCCCGTACCCGCTCCTCCAGCGCCAGCGACTCGTCGCCGACCCGCCCGGACTGGCTCGTCGCGAGCGCCCCCTCAAGATCGAGGTCCAGGCGGGAGCCGCCCGCCGGCTCCGGCCGGGCCGTGCCGAGGGGTTCCACCGGGATCGACTCGCCGTTCGCGTCGAGCGCCTGGAAGACGAGGAAGGCGGGGTGCGGCGCCCCGTACACGTCGCGCAGGGTGCGCGCGACGGTGGTGGCGATCCGGCCGGCGTCGGCCGTGGTCGCCCGCATCCCGAAGTACTCGCCGGAGCCCTCGACGACGCCGGGTGGCGACCATCCCAGCGCGACCATGGCGGCGACGGCGGACCGGTCCAGCCGGTACCCCTCCGGCAGCGCGGCGTTGCTCACCGCCCGCGCGTCGACCCGGCCGTCGTCGCCCGCCTCGACGCTGACCGAGTAGATTGCGTCCCCGGTCCCGGAGGCCGTGGGGTCGAGGGTCAGGACGATCTGCGCCCCGGCCGGCAGGGTCCGCACCTGGTTGGCCAGCGCCCGGGCGAACTCCTGCCACGCCTCGGTCACCTTGGCCCGCAGGTCGGCGGTGGTCGACTCGTCGAGCAGGATCGGTTCGTGCTGGTCGGCGAGGTGTGGCGGGGCCGCCTCGCCCCCCGGCGGGCCCGGGTTGTCAGCCGTCATGATTGCCTCCGTCCGTCAGGGCACCGCACACCCTACCCAGCGGGGTGGTCGGTCGGGCCACGGGCGACCGTCATCGGACAATCGAACACAATCATCGTTGCTGTCAGTGCCTAAACCGTATACCTTCCGCATGCGACGGCGCGACACCCGTCCCGACCCGGGTCGATGCGCGGCCGACCGTGCGGTTCACGGTCGTACGCCGGTCGGCCCCGGCCGGACCCCCGCCTGCCCGCGGCCGAGGTGCCGCCGGCCGCGGTCAGGCGGGAGCGATCGCGCCCGAGTCCGGTGACCCGGTGCCCCCGGTGCCCCCCGGCTCGGCGGCACCGGCGGCGGACGCCGCGGACTCCGCCGCCGGCCACCCGGCGGCGAGACGGGCCAGGCGGGCGGCGGCGGTCGCCGGGTCCGCACCCCGACCGACCGCGACCCCCAGCAGGTACGCCGTCACCGGCGCGCCGGGCCGGAGCACGTGGTGGGCGACGTCCCGGGCCAGGTCCAGAACCACCCGGACGTCGACGTCGGCCGGGGACAGGTCGAGCTCGGCGCAGGCCGCCGACACCCACTCGTCCATCCTGGTCATCGAATCCACTCCTCCGCCCGGCGTAGGTCCTCGTCAGTGTCGCAGTCGAACCAGGGCGGCGGCCCCGAACCGCGCCACGACACCTCGACCACGGCCAGCCCGGCCACCAGGGCGCGCACCGGCACACCGGCGAGCCCTCCGGTGCGGGTTGCCAGCCGGTCCAGCGCCCTCCGCAGCGCCCCGGGCCGCCAGACCCCGCAGAGCCACTGTGGGCGGCCGGCGTCGTCCCGGTAGACGACACCGTCGGCGGCGGTGGACGCGGACAGCGCGGTCCGGAGGTCACGCACGGCGTCGGCGGTCAGCAGCGGCAGGTCGCCCGCGAGCAGGGCGACGCTGTCGACGCCCGGTGCCCGGCGGTCGGCACCGCCTCCCGGGGCGGCACCCGGCGCCGGCTCGGTGACGGTGTCGTGCGGCGGCGCCGGCTCGGCGCGGACCTCGTACAGCAGTGCCAGGCCGGCGGCGAGTGCCGCCACCGGGCCGGCGCCGGCCGGCTGCTCCCGGACCCCGCGTACGCCCGCCGGAAGGTCGTCCGCCGGGCCGACGACGATCCGGGGCCGCGCGTCGGCGACCGCCGCCAGGACACGGTCCCGCATCCGGCTGCCGCCCACCGGCAGCGCCGTCTTGTCCACGCCGCCCATCCGGCGCCCGGCCCCACCGGTCAGCACCACCGCCGCGTAGCCCGCCGACCCCACCCGTCCGGTCACCCCGTGACCGTATCCGCCGCCACCGCCCGCCGGGGGTCACGCCGCCGGGCCGTCCCCGTCCGACCACGGCAGGGGCCGGTCGTCGAGGGCGTACGGCGGCATCCCGGCCCGCAGCGCCCGGGAGAGCAGCAGCGCCATCGGGTAGTCGGGCCGTGCGTCCAGCGCCCGCTCCACCGCCACGTTCGCCAGCGCCCCCTGCCCCGCGCACCAGGCGGCGAAGGCCAGCAGGCTGGCCGGTGCGGCGACCAGCTCCGGTTCGGCCCGGCGCAGCACGTCGGTCCAGAGCGCCAGCTGCCAGTCCTCGCCGTCGGTCCGCCGCCAGGCGTCGTCCCGGGTCGGCTGGTGGAGCAGCAGCAGGCTGAGCCAGGCCACCTCGTCGTCGGTGAGCCGGCCGCCGGCGCGGTACCGCCGCATCGCCAGCGACACCGCCGAACGGCCCGCGCGGCGCACCACGCCCTGCCGGCCACGCGGACCGTCCTTCGGCCGGTGTCGCGGGTCGACCCGTCGCCGGCCGCGCGGATCGGCCGCCGACGCCCGGTCCAGCAGGCGTTGCAGCCGGTTCCGCGCCCGCCGGGTCGCCTCCCGCATCGCGTACCGGGCCGGTCCGTCGACCGGGTCGAGCTGCCGGACGAGTGTGTCGCGGTCGGGTAGTGCCACCTGGCCGGCGAAGGTGGCCGCCGCCGCGAGCTGGCTGGTCGAGGTGTCGAACGGCGTACCCTCGGGCGGGCAGCAGCCGGGGTCGGCGCAGGCGTACGACCAGTAGCGGTTCCCGGTCACCCGCAGCACGTCCAGGACGGGCAGGCCCACCTCGTCGAGGGCGACGTACAGCGCCCCGAGCATCGGGTCGGCCCGGTCCGGCGTGCCGTACCCGACGACGATGGTCGCGTCGACGTCCTGCCGGGCGACGACCGCCGTGAGCCGCGCGGCGAGCCCACCGGGCCCGTCGGGCCCGCCGCCGGGCTCGCCGATCCCGGCGCGCGCCGGGCCGGGCGCGGCGGGGTCCGGATCCGGTGGAACGGGGTCCGGCAGGTCGCCCCGGGCCACGAAGACGATCCGCGGGCCGCGCAGCGCGACCACCACCGCGCTGTCGGCGGGGTGGAAGCCCAGCAGGTAGGGCACGGCGGCGAGCAGGTCCGGGGTGGACCGTACCGAGAGGGTGGTCAGGTCGGTCGGAGTCATGCCGGGCAGCCTGGCCGGGCACGGCGTTGATCGGAAGGCCGGGAGGTCCGGCCTGTGGACGACACGCCGACTTATCCACAGCTACGCAGCGTAGTTTCCCTGCTCAGGGCCGAACCTCGTCCCGTCCGCGTTCGGCGAAGAACGTGGACACCCCGGGACGGGTCCGGGTGGCGGTCGGCGGTTCGGAGGTGTGGACCGACGGTGCCCCGGGGGCGACGGTCGGCGCGGTCAGAGCTGGAACCGGTGGCCGTGGAACTCGATCGTCTCGCGGCGCACGTCGGGCCGGGGTCGGAGTTCGACGGCCAGTTCGACGGCGGAGAGGACGTCGTAGCCGGCGCCGTGCAGCGAGCGCAGCGCCTCGACGTTGCGGGACTGCGGTTTGACGACGAGCCGGGCCAGCCCGCGGCGGCGGGCCTCCTCGGCGACCCGGTCGAGCAACGCCCGCCCGATCCCCTGCCCGCGGAACCGGGCGGCCACCACCACCGGCTCGATGCGCCCGTCGGGGCCGTCCAGGACCAGGCCGACCAGGCCGACCACCCCGGCGCCCTCCCGCTCGGCGACCCACACCCCGGACAGGTCGAGCCGGGTCAGGTACCGCTCGAACCCGACGCCGGGGTCGGACCCGCCGAACGTCGGGTCGTCGTACAGCGCGCGGTGGTGTTCGACCAGTTCCGCCCAGAGTTGTCGACCTGCCTGGTGGTCGGCGGGACGGTAGGGTCGAACAACGGCGGCGGCGGTCACCCTTTCATGTCTACCCCGCATCGCCGCCACCCGACACCGTCTCGCCGAAGAACAGTTACCGTTCGCGAATGGACCTGGCGTACATCCGAGCGCATCCTGGGCAGCTCCCGCTCTTCCTCACCCACCAGCGGATCCGGGAGACACCGGTCTCGGGTGGGGACATCTGCGTGGCCAACCGGCTCACCCTCGACGACGGCAGCTCGCTGTTCGCCAAGAGCTGGCCGGAGCGGGCGGAGTCCGACGTACCCGAGGGATTCTTCGCCGCCGAGGCCGCCGGGCTGCGGTGGCTGCGCGAGGCGAACGCGGTGCCGGTGCCCGAGGTGATCGTGGCGCTGCCGGAGCTGCTGGCACTGGAGTGGGTGGAGCCGGGCGAGCCGACACCGGAGGCGGCGCGGCGGTTCGGCGCCGAGCTGGCGGCGCTGCACCGGGCCGGCGCCCCGGCCTTCGGTGCCGAGTGGCCGGGCTTCGTCGGGGCACTGCCCCAGGACAACACCCCGTGCGACGACCCGTGGCCGACCTGGTTCGCGCAGCGGCGGCTCGAGCCGTACCTGCGGCGTTCGGTGGACAACGGCGCGCTCACCGCGACCGAGGTCGCGCTGGTCGAGCGGGTGATCTCCCGGATCGACCGGTACGGCGGGGCCGAGCCGCCCGCCCGGATCCACGGTGACCTGTGGCCGGGGAACGTGCTGTGGGGTGCCGACGGTCGGGCCTGGCTGGTCGACCCGGCCGCGCACGGCGGGCACCGGGAGACCGACCTGGCCCAGTTGGCCCTCTTCGGGGGTGCCCCGCACCTGGACCTGATCCTCGACGCCTACCAGGAGGTGTGGCCGCTGGCCGACGGCTGGCGGGAGCGGGTTCCGCTGCACCAGCTCCACCTGCTGCTGGTGCACACCGCGCTGTTCGGTGCCACGTACCGAAACGCGGTGGCGTCGGCTGCTCGCGCCACGCTGTCCGCCTGACGCGCTACCGTCGAGCGGTGACCGTTCCCGATGTCCGGCCGCCGATTCCCGGCCTTGTCGACCGGTACGGCCGGACAGCCACCGACCTTCGGGTTTCCCTGACCGACCGGTGCAACCTGCGTTGCACGTACTGCATGCCCGCCGAGGGGCTGCCGTGGCTGCCGGCGCCGACGGTGCTCACCGACGACGAGGTGGTCCGCCTGGTCAGTGTGGCGGTCCGCCTGCTCGGCGTGACCGAGGTCCGTTTCACCGGCGGTGAGCCGCTGATCCGCCCCGGGCTGCGGGACATCGTCGCCGCCGTCGCCGCGCTCAGGCCGCGGCCGGTCATCTCGCTGACCACCAACGGGATCGGGCTCGACCGGCTCGCCGGCCCGTTGCGCGAGGCCGGGCTCGACCGGGTCAACGTCTCGCTGGACAGCCTCGACCCCGACCGGTTCACCGCGCTCACCCGGCGTCCCCGGCTGTCGGCCGTCCTGGACGGGCTGGCCGGCGCGGTCGCCGCCGGGCTGACCCCGGTGAAGATCAACGCGGTGTTGATGCGGGGTGTCAACGACACCGAGGCGCCGAGCCTGCTGCGTTTCGCCCTCGAACACGGCTACGAGCTGCGGTTCATCGAGCAGATGCCGTTGGACGCGCAGCACGGCTGGGACCGGTCGACGATGGTGACGGCCGAGGAGATCCTCGCGGCGTTGCGGGCCGAGTTCACCCTGCTGCCCGACCCGGTGGCGCGGGGCGGGGCGCCGGCGGAGACCTGGCTGGTGGACGGCTGGACCACGCCCGACGGCCGGCCGGCCCGGGTCGGGGTGATCGCCAGCGTGACCCGGCCGTTCTGCGGGGACTGCGACCGGACCCGGCTCACCGCCGACGGGCAGGTCCGCAACTGCCTGTTCGCGTTGGAGGAGTCGGATCTGCGTACGGCGTTGCGTGCCGGCGCCGACGACGAGGAGTTGGCCCGCCGGTGGCGGGTGGCGATGTGGGGCAAGCGGGCCGGGCACGGCATCGACGATCCGAACTTCCTCCAGCCGGCACGCCCGATGTCCGCGATCGGGGGTTGACAGTGGAGAGCACGCACCGCGAGCCGACTCTGGTCGTACGCTACTTCGCGGCGGCCCGAGCCGCCGCCGGGGTCTCCGAGGAGTCGGTGCCCGGCGGTCGTAGCCTTGACGAACTCGCCGACGATCTCGCCCGGCGGCACGGCGAACGCCTCGCCCGGGTGCTCGGGGTGGCGAGTTTCCTGGTCAACGGCGTCGCCTGCCATGATCGCCGGGCTCCGCTGCCGGCCGGGGCGACAGTCGACGTGTTGCCGCCGTTCGCCGGCGGCTGAGGAGGGGCGGGTGTTCGGGGTCCTGGGGTTCGTCGGGGTGTTGGGGCTGGTCACCGCACTGGTCCACCTCTATCTGTGGAAGCGGCTGGTCCGGGACACCACCGCCCGGGGGCGGTGGCGCCGGGTCGGGACGGTGGCCGCGGTGGTGTTGGCCCTGCTCACCCCGGTGACGATGATCGGCACCCGGCAGGGGTTCTACTGGCTGGCCTGGCCGGGCTACCTCTGGCTGGCCCTGATGTTCTACCTGCTGGTCGTGCTGGTGGTCCTGGAACCGCCGATGCTGGTGGCCCGGCTGGTGCTGTCCCGGCGGTCCCGGCGTCGGGCCGGCGGGCAGGCCGGCCCGGCCGACGCGGAGACGCCGCAGCCGGTGTCCGGTCCGGCGGGGACGGAGCCGGTGGCCGTGCCGGCGGGGGCGGGCGAGGCCGCCGCGGCGGGCACGGCCGGCGCCGCGTCGGACACGGCGGCTCCCGCGGGCCCGGCCGGCGCCGCGTCCGGCTCGGCCGGCGCGTCGTCGACGGGTGAGGCCGCCGGGGCGGCGACCACCGCCGACACCCCGCCTCCGCCGCGGACCCCGCCGGCGGAGCCGGGTTTCGACCCCGACCGGCGGCGGCTGCTGGCCCGGGGCGCGGCGATCTTCGCCGGGCTCACCGCCACCGGGATCGTCGGGTACGGCGTCCGCACCGCGCTGGGCCCGCCGCGGCTCGACCGGGTGCAGATCCCGCTGGCCAAGCTGCCGCGCAGCATGGACGGGCTGCGCATCGCCACCGTCTCGGACATCCACATCGGACCGCTGGCCGGCCGGGAGCACACCGAGCGGGTGGTGGCCGCGATCAACCGGCTCGACGCCGACCTGGTGGCCGTGGTCGGCGACCTGGTCGACGGCACGGTCGCCGAGCTCGGCGAGGCCGCCGCGCCGCTGCGCGACATCCGCTCCCGGTACGGCAGCTTCTTCGTCACCGGCAACCACGAGTACTACTCGGGGGCCGAGGAGTGGGTGGCCGAGGTCGACCGGCTCGGGCTGCGGGTGCTCCAGAACGAGCGGCAGGAGATCCTGGTGCGGGGTGGCGCGCTGGACCTGGCCGGGGTCAACGACCCGGCGGGTGACGGGATCGGCCAGGGCCCGGACTTCGAGGCGGCGCTCGGCGGCCGGGATCCGAGCCGACCGGTGGTGCTGCTGGCCCACCAGCCGATCAACGTCCACGAGGCGGCCCGGCACGGTGTGGACCTCCAGCTTTCCGGGCACACCCACGGCGGCCAGATCGTGCCGTTCAACCTGCTGGTCTCCCTCCAGCAGCCGGCCGTCTCCGGGTACGCCACCATCGACGGCACCCAGCTCTACGTCACCAACGGCGCCGGCTTCTGGGGGCCACCGGTCCGGGTCGGCGCCCCGCCCCAGGTGACCCTGGTGGAGCTGCGCGCCGTCTGACCCGGGCCGGTGGCCCGCCCGTCAGTCCGGGTGGTCGGCCGCCGTCGCGGGCAGGCCGAGCGCGGTGAGCGCGGCGGGGAGGGTCGGTGCCCTGACCAGCAGCCGGGGAGCGTCGCCGTCGTGCAGGTGGACGGTGCAGCCGGCACGGTCGAGACGTACCGTGACCGGGGTGCCGGCGTGATGGCGGCCGAGCCGGGCGACGAGCGGCCCGGGGTCGGCCACCGGGGCCGGTCCCGGCGCCGGGGTCTGCGGCACCGGGACCGGCTGGTACGGGTCGCCGGGCACCGCCCGCACGATCGCCAGTTCGAGGTACTCCACACAGGTCGCCACGGCCGCCGCCAGACTCCGCTGGGTGGGCAGGCTGGTGAACGGGGCGTCCGGGTCGGCGGAGATCACCTCCACCGCCCAGCTCGTGCCGTGGACCCGCAGCGGGTACGCCGCGTCGGGCCCGTGGTCCTGGACGGTGATCGCGACCGCCAGGTGCAGGCCGTGGGCGATCCGGACCAGTTCGGTCAGCGGCGGCGCCGGCGCGGGCCGGGCCGCCAGCAGCAGCCGGCCGCCGGGCCGGCCCCGGGTGAGGTGGGCGAGCTGCGCGGCGAGCGGGTCGTCGCCGGGGTGGTCGAGGGTCACGATCCCGTCCCGCAGGTCCTGGGCGACCTGCTGGCCGAGGTCGAGGTCGGTGAGGTCGGCCGGGTCCTGGCCGAGCCGGGTGGCCAGCCGGGCGAGCCGGTACCGTTCGGGTAGCTGGACGACGGGTTTCCCGTTGGGCTGGGTGTCGACCAGCGGCGCGGTGACCGGTGCCGTCGACCAGTTCTCGTGGACGACCCCTCCGGAGAGGTCGGTGACGGTGACGACCGCGCCCCGGTAGACGCGCCGGCTGTCGCCGCAGGTGAAGCAGGTCAGGTACTCGGGGCGTACGCCGGTGCCGCCGCAGGCGTCGCAGTCGGGGTCGACCGGACGGCCGCCGAGCCGGCACCGGCAGGCCCGCAGCCGGCTGCCCGGGACACAGTCGGGGCAGTCGGCGTACGGGATGGGCGCGCCGCGCCAGTCGGGGGCGGGCGGTTCCCAGCCGCGTACCAGGATGGTGGTGAGCCGCCGGGTCACCTGGCCGGTGGGTTCCTCGTGGAGGGTTTCGGCGATCCGGCCGATCCGCAGTGTGGTGTGCCACCACCGGCCGTTGCGCCAGATCGCCTGGGCGCCGGGCAGGTCGTCGGCGTCCCGGACCACCCGCCGTTCGACCTGGTCGAGGTCGACCGGTTCGGGATGCTCGGGCGGCCGGGCGCCGGGGCGGAGGTGGTACGCCGGGACGCGGAGGTTGCGCGGTTCGAACCCTTCGAAGGCGTCGGCGACCGTGGTGGCGGCGACGGCGGCCGGCAGGTCGTCGCCGCGGACCCGGGCCCGTGTCGGCACGGGCGCCCCCGGCAGGTCGAAGCGGACGTCCCAGGTCAGCCCGCCCCAGGTCGCGTGCCGTGCCTCCACCACCAGGTCGAGGTGGAGCTGGTCGGCGAGCCGGCAGAGTTGGGCGAGCCGGGTGTGCGGGTCCACCGGCGGCGGGGCGGACAGCCGCCCCTGGAAGACCCGCCACGAGTCGTGCCCGTGGTCGGCGATGGCCTCCGCGACCAGGGCGTCCCGCTGCTCGGCGGGCAGGTCGGGACGCCACTGCCGGGGCAGGATCAGGTCCTCCTCGCCGAGCGGCCGGTCGCCGCAGGTCAGTTCGGTCAGGGCGGTGGCCGAGACGGCGGCGGCCAGCTCGGTGATCACCGGGGTGAGGGGGAGCACCCACCGGCCGTACACGGACCGCGGGGTGATCGCGCCGGGCACGATGTTGGCCGACGCGACCGCCCCGGTGTCGGCGTTGACCACGGTGAGGACGAGCTGGGCCCGCCGCCGGCCGCGCTGGTCGCACTCGTGGCAGGCGCTGGCGACCGTGCCGACGCCGTGGCAGAGCTGGCAGTCCCGGTACGCCTCGCCGCGCCGCTCCGGCTCGGGGTCGCCGTCGACGAGGAACCGGTCGCCGTGCCGGGTGCAGCGGCAGGGGTCGAGGGTGAAGGTGAGGCCCGCGCAGGCGGGGCAGGTCAGCACGAGCGGGGCGGTCACCGGGGAACCCTCGGGGCGCACTCGGTCTCGTGTTCGGCCCGCAGCGCGCAGCGCTGCCCGTCGGCGAGGAGCCGGTTGCAGAAGACCCGGTGGTGGACGTTCTGGTTGTCCTCCTCGGAGACGGTCGTCTCCCGGGTGTCGACGGCGAGGAACGCCAGCGCCCGCGCGGCGGTCCGGGCCAGGATCCGGGCGTGGCGCAGGTTGGCGGCGACGACCGGCACGTGGATGACGTACCGGTTTGCTTCTCCGCTCATCGCCGGGTCAGGTCCCACGCGTGCGACGCCTGACGGGACTGCCAGCGGCGGAGCGCGTCCTTGATCCGCTGGTTCTCGTCGTTGCTGATGGCCAGCTCGGAGTGGAGGCGGTCGAGGTCGTGCGCCACCCGGTCGAGGAAGGCCGCCACCTCGTCCGGGTCGAGGCCACGCCGGGTGATCGTGAAGCGCCGGCCGCGCACCTGCCAGGGTTGCAGCGGCGTGTACGTCGCCGAGCGGTACTCGCGGGCCGCCACCGGGCGCGGCCGCGGCCCACGCCGGGCCGGCCGCAGCCAGCGGAGGAGTGTGCGCACGTCAAAAGCTCCTTTCATGGTCACGTCTGGAAGGGGTGGTCCGGCCCGCCCGGGTCCGGTCCGGACCACCCCACCCCGCCACCGCAGCCTCCTTTGGCAGTACGGCACCGGGGTTGCCTGTCCGCGGGTGATGCGCCTGATCGGGCCAGGGCTGATGAACGGAGGGGCGCCCACCAGCACCCTGGCCCCGAGGTACCTCAGCGGATGCCCTGACCTGCGCGAAAGGTGCCAACCGACCGCAACCGCCCGACAACCGCCATCGATGACGCTACCGCCCTCGCTCACCCTGGTCAAGCTCATCACTACATCTTTGCAATCAGTCACTGCACTGAGCCATCTAGCTCACCCAATCACCTTGCTCACTGAGCCACCTTGATCAATTAGGCCATGTGCATTGCCTACTTCAGATTCATGATCGATACTGGATGGGCCAACCGAACCGCAGGGGGCAAGCCGTGCCTATCCCGCCGACCATGGAAGAGCTGCTCAACGATCTCGTCTCGAGAATCGAACAAGGGGAGTTCCCGCCCGGAACGCAGCTACCCTCTGGCAGACAACTCGCCGCCCACTACGGCGTCTCCCCTGCCACCATCCAACGCGCTACCGCAACGCTACGTCGGCGCGGTCTGTTGGTAGGCAGACCAGGTCGCGGCGTCTTCGTCGCCGAGAACCAGGAAAGCTGATCGCGGACGGCGACCCCACAGTCGGCAGCAATCCGACACAACCCGGATCGCCTCGCGCGGCTGCGTCCACACAAGACTTCCGATAGTGTTTCTCCGGTTACGCAGCCGCACGCCCGGTTGCCTGCTCATCGCCGGGCAGGACGCTGCGTGCGACATGTGTCGCGCTCGGGGAGGGAAGGCATGCTCAGCATCGCGGGAGCACACACACGTGCCGGACTGGACGATCAGCGCCTCCGCGACGCCGCCACCCAGGTGCAGCCGCGCCCGCAGGCCGCCTGCGAAGGCACTGGCAGGCTGAGCTGACGACAGGCAGCCGCGATGGACGTCAACGACGTGAAGGCAACTATCCGGGCGGGCAGCCATGCGGCCAAGAACGGCGCAAAGACCTTGGCGAAGGCCGCCAGTGACGCCGCCGATGCTGAGCGCCTGGCTCGCCAGACGATTTATGACAGCCAAGACAAAAACGCACAGAAGGCGCTCGACAAGCTCACAGAAGTGGCCCAAGAGGTCAAACGGACACTTCGACGATTCGAGGCCGCCGTCGAACACGCCGACGCTTACATTCGGGCCATCGGATGAGCGCGGACATGGCTGCGGTCGTATCCCAACTTCTCGATGTACGCGACCGCCTCGCCAAATCGGCCGTGACAGCACTTCGCGCTCAAGCCGACGCCATCGAAGCTCATGGGAAGTATGAGGAAGCGGGCACAGGAAGCAACCATCCGGATATCCTTGCCGCAGTAACCAACATTCGCACGGCCGGCGAGAAGGCAGGCAAGGTCGCCCGACTGCTACGGGAATCCGAAGATTATATCGTCAAGTTCATCAACACCATCGCTCCCGGCTCAGCAACCAGCACGCCGGAGGCAATGCCATCTGGCGAGGAACTAGTCACCGAGGCAGCCGCCCGGGAACGACGCGGGAGCAGATATCACCGGAAGGCGACCGAGGCAGCGGCGAACAATGCCGAGAAGATCCAGAAGGCCGAGAAGGCGACGAAAGAGATTGCCTCCATCATGAAGGATCGACTTCGTCCAGGAGACACGCAAGCCAGCGTCGCCGTACCTGCGAAACCACCATCAGCGCCGTCCCAGGCACCAAAGTCCGGCCATCCGGTCGCCGATGCCGTCCTGGCGGCCGCCGCCGTCAGCCTCGCGGTGCGAGCGATCACCCAGAGCGTCAAGAACCGCCGTGAAAGGAAGCAGTCAGATGGCAATAAAACCGCAAATAATTGAGTACATTCGCACATTCGTCCGAAACGACTACACAGCGAACGATCGAATCGAGGCGCAGCTCGACGAAGAGGGCTGGGACGGCCTCTACTCGTTCCTGAGCGCCGTCTTTTTCTACGCGATCGACTTGCACTTCGATGGCAAGCGCGACGACAAGGCGATCAGACGGTTTGTCGCCGACATCCGGTCCGAGAACCCGGAGGTGGCCGACCAGATCGACCCCGTGTTGGCGGAGAATGCCATCTTTGCTGTCCTTGACGAATCAGTCGACCTTGAGGCACCGCCAGAAACTCTGGCCAGGATACAAACACTCGGCATCTACAAAGCTCTGAATGAGGCAAATCTCTCAGATAGTGAGTTGGATGAACTCCTAGCCAGAGCTGCACGACTCGCCGAGAGCTAACCGGCTAGGCGTCCGCAGTGCCGAGACGAAAAATCTGGAGCGAGGCTCTCTCTTAAGCCTCCGGCACCGGTGGCAACGGTCAAACTGGCACAAGTGCTGATGCCGGGAATTCCCTCGGATCACCCCCGCGTACGCGGGGAAGAGGCCGGCAACTCGGACTCACCCTGCGAGGCCAACGGATCACCCCCGCATCCGCGGGGAAGAGATGCCCACGACCTCGTGGTGGATCTGCACGATGGGATCATCCCCGCATACGCGGGGAAGGGATGAACGCCGCGCTGCATCGGCGTCGAGCTCGGAGGATCACCCCCGCATGCGCGGGGAGGAGGTCTACGACCGGGGCGAGCTGTCCGGCACTGCCGGATCACCCCCGCATGCGCGGGGAGGAGGCCCATGGGCACCAGTGGCGGCCGGGCAAGCATGGATCACCCCCGCATGCGCGGGGAGGAGGCGCTGGCGATGCGCCGGTCCCAGATCACGTACGGATCACCCCCGCATGCGCGGGGAGGAGCAGATGCTGAAACAGATGGTGCGGGACATCGAAGGATCACCCCCGCATGCGCGGGGAGGAGTGCTCGGTCAGGTCGCGGATCCAGTCGGTGCGCGGATCACCCCCGCATGCGCGGGGAGGAGTGCGCCGCCTCCGTGGCGCTGTAGGCGGTGTCCGGATCACCCCCGCATGCGCGGGGAGGAGTGTCTACGGGACTGCTAGCCGACTGACCCCGGGGGATCACCCCCGCATGCGCGGGGAGGAGGCCGCCGATATGGAGCGGCTGATCGACGAGGCCGGATCACCCCCGCATGCGCGGGGAGGAGACCGTCGGGCGCGGCGGACGCGAACGTCCGAGCGGATCACCCCCGCATGCGCGGGGAGGAGAGGTCGCGGATCCAGTCGGTGTACAACACCGGGGGATCACCCCCGCATGCGCGGGGAGGAGGTCACCGGCGAGGAGGACATCCCGGGTAGAAGCGGATCACCCCCGCATGCGCGGGGAGGAGGAACGGGTCTTCAGGCGGCGTCACGCTCATGCCGGATCACCCCCGCATGCGCGGGGAGGAGCGGTCCACCCGCTCCGGGTCGAACAGGGCGCCCGGATCACCCCCGCATGCGCGGGGAGGAGGCCACGATCGGACCGTCACGAAATCGAGCCGTCGGATCACCCCCGCATGCGCGGGGAGGAGGCCAGACCGTACGCGTCCGTCCGATGACCCTACGGATCACCCCCGCATGCGCGGGGAGGAGCTGCTCCGCGCGTCGGTACTCGGGCGCCGCGTCGGATCACCCCCGCAT
>CALGAM010000113.1 GCA_937951935.1 uncultured Micromonospora sp.
CCGGTCGAGATCGGCCGGGTCATCGCCGACCGGCTGGGGCTGACCGGCGCGATCGGCACGGTCGCGGAGATCCGCGACGGGGCGTACACCGGCCGGCTGGTCGGCGACCTGATGCACGGTGCCGCCAAGGCCGAGGCGGTGATCCGGCTCGCCGCCGTGGAAGGGCTCGACCTCACCCGCTGCGCCGCGTACAGCGACTCCAGCAACGACCTGCCGATGCTGTCCGCGGTCGGCCGGGCCGTGGCGATCAACCCGGACAGCGCCCTGCGCCGCACCGCCCGGGAGCGGGGCTGGCCCGTCTACGACTTCCGGACCGGTCGGAAGGCAGCGCGGATCGCCGTACCGTCCACCGCCGCGGCCGGACTGCTCGCCGGCGCCGTCACCGCGGTCCTGGCGGCGCGCCGTCGCCGGGGGATCGGCTGAGTCGAACACCCGTCGCGCGGTCAGGGGCCGAACGGGTCGGGTCGCCGCTCCAACAGCTGGTGCAGCGTCTGCTGGATCGTCTCCCGCACCTGGTCGGCGAGGTTGAACACCACCAGCGGGTCGTCGGCGGCATCCGCCAGGTGCGCGGTCGGGATCGGCGGGCAGAACTCGATCAGCCACTTGCTGGGCAGCGGCACCAGCCCGAGCGGGCCGAGCCAGGGAAACGTCGGCGTCACCGGAAAGTACGGCAGCTTCAGCAGCCGGGCCAGCGGCGTGATGTCGGCGAGCATCGGATATATCTCCTCGGCGCCCACGATCGCCACCGGAATGATCGGCGCGCCGGTGCGGAGTGCGGCGGAGACGAAGCCACCCCGCCCGAACCGCTGCAGCTTGTAGCGCTCCGAGTAACGTTTGCCGACTCCCTTGAACCCCTCCGGGAAGACACCGACCAGCTCGCCCCGGCCGAGCAGCCGTTCCGCGTCCGGGTTGCAGGCCATGGTGCCGCCGGTCTTGCGGGCCAGCTGGGAGATGAACGGCATCCGGAAGACCAGGTCGGCGCCGAGCAGCCGCAGGTGACGGTGCCGGGGGTGGACGTCGTGCAGCACCGCGGCCAGGACCAGGGCGTCCAGCGCCACCGTGCCGGAGTGGTTGCCGACCACCAGGCCGGCGCCCTCGACCGGCAGGTGCTCGGCCCCGGTCACCTCGGTGCGGAACCAGTCCCGGTAGAGCACCCGCAACACCGGCTGGACGACGTACTCGGTCAGTTCCGGGTCGAAGCCGAACTCGTCGATCTCGTACCGGCCCGAGAGCCGCCGCCGCAGGAACGCCAGCCCGGCGGCGACCCGCCGGTCCCAGACATCGTGCGGGTCGTCGGCGACGGCCGGACCGACCGGGCCTGGTGCGTGTCCGTTGCGCCGCGCCGGTCGGGCCAGGTCCGCTGCGTCCGGGGAGGGCGCCGGGCCCCACCGCCGGGGCGAACCCGGGTGGCCGGACGTCTCCCGCGCCCCGGTCGGCTCGTCAGCCATCGGTCCGTCCACCCCGCGTCGCACCCTGCTGGCCGACCCGCTCCCGGATCGCGGCCCGGGTCTGCCGGATGCCCTCGAGAATCGCCTGCTCCGCGCGGTGCAGGCGCTCCGGCCCGAGCGGTGCGGGCCCACGGTGGCCCCGCAGGAAGTCGTCGAAGGCGTCGGCGGTGGAGCGTGGCGTGAAGCCGTACTCACGGGTCAACCTGGTGGTGTCGACGACCCGGCCGTGTACGAAGAGGTCGAGCTGGTCGAGGCCGTACCTGCCGAAGCCGAGCAGCCTGGCGAGCCCGGCGGCCCCGGAAAGACCCGGCTCCAGCACGGGTACGGCGATCCGTCCGGCCCGGCGGATCGCCTGCGAGAGCGTGAGTGCGCCCGGGCCGGCGACGTTGTACGTCCCGGGGTGGTCCTCCACGACCGAGCGGCGCAGGATCTCCAGCGCGTCGTCGACGTGCACGAACTGCAGCCGCGGGTCGCGCCCGAGCACGGTCGGCACGACCGGCTGGGAGAGGTAACGGGTCAGCGTCGTGTCCGCCCGCGCACCGATGAACGGCGCGAACCGCAGTACCGTCGCGACGACGTCCGGCCGGCGCCGACGGAAGCCGCGGACGTACCCCTCGATGTCGAGGATGTCCCGGGCGAAACCGCCGCGTGGTACCGCGCGCGGTTCGGTGTCCTCGGTGAAGACCGCCGGGTCCCGGAACGACGCGCCGTAGGCGGCGGTCGAGGAGCGCACGACCAGTTTGCGCAGCCGGCGCGCCCGCTGGCAGGCGGCGAGGAGCTGCATGGTGCCGATGACGTTCTGCTCCTTCATCGCCGCTCGGCCGCCCTGCTGCGGATCCGGCGCGGTGATCAGGGCGAGGTGCACGACGGCGTCGGCGCCGAGGTCCTCGACGATCGTGCCCACGGTTCCCGCGTCGGCGCGGACCCGTTCCACCCCGGCGACCAACGGAGCGAGTTCGGGAGCCGGATCGTGCAGGTCGAGTCCGATCACCCGGTCGATCCGGTCGTCCGCGACAAGCGCGGCCGCGACGTGGGCGCCGAGGAAACGGCTGATCCCGGTCACCACGACGATCCCCGGCACGCCTGGGGTGCTTCCGGGAGTCACCGAGGGGCCCCGTCCGGGCAGAGCCGAACCGGCCCGGACCGCCGCGACGTCGTCACGTGGGGCCTCCTCCAGGTCGACAGCCGACCGGCGTCACCGAGGACCGGGCCGTGGCCCGGCCACGGTCACTTGCCGAGACGGCGGCGCTGGACGCGGGTCTTGCGCAGCAGCTTGCGGTGCTTCTTCTTGGCCATGCGCTTGCGGCGCTTCTTGACAACCGAGCCCATACGACAGCCCTTCTGATGCATCTGCGGGTCGGCCGGAGTCACCCGCGCGGGTGCAGCCGGTGCCCGAGCTGGACAACGGACCGGGCTGGCACGGTCTGGCGCTGCCCACACCGGCACACGGCCACGGTCGTGATCCAGCGTAGTCCTCGGCTGTCGACCGGCGTCACGCGCCCCCGGGGTCACGCCTCCGGTACGTCGGACCCCGGTCCGCCTCCTCCGGCCGCCCGCCCCGTCGCCGGATCGGGTCCGGCCGGCCCTGTCGGCTCGGGCCGTCAGGCGGTCTCCTGGAAGGCGCCCCGCAGGTACTCGTGGACGGCGTGCTCGGGCACCCGGAACGACCGCCCGACCCGTACCGCGGTCAGCTCGCCGGAGTGCACGAGTCGGTAGACGGTCATCTTCGACACCCGCATCAGCGTCGCCACCTCGGCGACGGTCAGGAACCTGACCTCCGGCAACCGGCCGTCGGACTGTGGTGATCCTGCCATGGCTCACCAACCCATCCCATTCCCCGGCGCGCGCCGTCCGGTCGGAGGCTTCCGCGCCGCGGCGGCTACGCGCGTGTTGTCAGTACGGTAACGGGACGGTTGTTACCGGCGCGATCCCTTCGAACATTTGATCATTCCTGCTGCCTTGCCGGCAGGCGGAAAACATCGCCGGAAGGTTCATCGGGAACGATTGTCCCCATTCAGCGCCGACCGGGCCGAAGGCCCCGGTCGGGCCGCTTCCGGACGCATTGTCTCGGCCCTGCCCGGACCCGCACGACGCGTCGGCGGAGTCCGACGCGCAGAACCTCCGTCACGGAACTCCGATGCGCACGACGTGACCTGACAGGCCGTCCGAGCGTCCGGCCGCCGGTGGCCCGGACGCGGCGTCCGGTGGTTCCGGTGGCGCCACCGGAACCACCGGACCGGTGCCCCGTTCGCTTCCGGACGCAAGCGCGGGGCTCCCCGCTGGGAGCGGATCCACTGTCGCAGGCCCACGCCCGACCGCCGGTGCGGCCCTCCGGGAGGCGACGCTCAGGAGGCGGCCTTGCGGACGTACCGGACGCACTCGTCGTGCAGGGTCGACCAGTCCGCCCCGAACGCCTCCCGCGCCGCCTCCTCCTCCGCCCTGCCGTCGTGTACGACGAGCTTGAAGAAGCGAAGCACGTCGGCCTCCCCGTACCGCTCGGTGAGATGGCGCACCGCGAGGAAGCCGACCCCGTAGCTGGCCGAGACACGCCAGTCGGGAGCGTCGGCGCCCGGGGTGACGTCACCGAGCTCGCCGCTCCACCCGCCGTCGACCAGACGCCTGACGTCGTCCAGCGCCACGTGCCGGCTGACCGGCCCCCCGGCTGCCGCCGCGTTCTCGGCCAGCCCTTCCACCAGCCACCACACGTCGTCGCGGGTACGGGACGTCCCGGACAGCGAGGCGGTGTGGGTCAGCTCGTGGCGGAGCAGCTCCCCGTAGCCGCCGTCGCGCAGGCTGGTGGAGTTGAGGACCACGTCGTACTGACCGGAGCCGATCGAGACGGCGTAGCCGGCCGTCCACTCCTCCCGGTTGCCGCCGTACCACCGTTTCCACTCGTTCGGGCCGGCGTAGAAGATCCGGTAGTGGTCGGGCGGAGAGCCGTCCGCGGCGTACCGATCCGCGACCCGGGCGGCCCGATCCCCCTCGCGCAGCAGCTCGGGCAGCCGGTTCCGGAGGGCCCGCGGGGCCACGACCAACACCCTCTCCCCGACCGAGGCGACCAGTTCGTCGACCTCCCAGGGCCTGGGCCGGTCCCCCTCACCCTCCGGCTCGTCGACACCGATCAGCCGCATCCGCCCGGCCACGTTCCGCCAGCGCAACCCGATCGAGATCTCGAGCGGCTCGCACTCGGGCAGCACGAAGCAGTGGTGAACGCGAAGATCGGACCGCCACTCGTCGGGCTCGGGCAACCGGACCAGCTTGCCACGCATCTCCGGCTCCCAGCGGGTGACCCTCATGGCGCGCAGGGTTCGGAACTGACGGCGCAGGTCCCGCGCCATCGGTGAGTTCGGCTCGGCGACCGCGAGGTAGGCGTCCTCGTCACCGGCGAGCAGCGCCGCCGCCTGCCTGGCGAGGAGTTCGGTCACCCGCTCACCGAGCCAGTCCCGCTCCACGCTCGGCGGGTCGCCCGGTTTGGGGCTCGGCGCCCCGGAGCCGACCTCGGCCGTACCCGCCCCGTCGACGAACCGGTCGAGGGCCACGACTCCGCCGACGACGGGCACCCCGCAGCAGAGCAGCGCCAGGACCATCCCGAGGCCCGTCCACCGCCACAGCCGGGGACGCCGTCGAGAACGCGGTCCGGCCTCGGGCGGCGTCGCTCCCGGCGAGGGCGGGACGTACGGCGCCGCCGGAGCCCCGACGGGCACCGGGCGGTGGCCCTCGGCCGCCGGCGGGTTGTAACCGCCGGGCAGCGGATAGCCCGAGATGGGTATGGCGGTCACCACCGCCGGCTGGTCGGTGGCGCCCTTTCGGTCCTGTCCGGTGTCACCACCGGCTGCCACCGGGCCGGTGCCCTCCGGTGCGGAGGTGCCCGGTGCCGGGCTGTCCTCCGCGTCACCAGGTCCCCACCGGGACTGTTCCGCAGCAGTGTCGTCCTGGCGGCCGGAGGGCAGGTGGCCGTGGCCCCGCGCCTCCGGCCGTCCCGCAGCGCGCGGGTATCCGCCGGTTGCGTCGTCACCGCCGGCTGGGCGGGAGCCGGTGTCCCCGTCTGTCACGGCCGGGAGCGTACGGCCTCGGATCCAGCCGCGCTAATCGCCGAGGAGCAGGACGGGAAACCGAGATCAGAATGTCATCGTCACCGCGTGGTGCCGTCGTCACCGCGCGCGAGGCGCGGGCGACGCCTCGGTCGACGACTCCGTCGGTCCATGACGGACGAGTAGGTCGGCGGAGGCGGCCGTGAGCCAACCGCGCCGGGCCGCGACGAGCACGGCGGCGGACGGCAGCGCCGCACCCGCCACGCCGGCGGCGGTCACGGCCGGCCCGGCCGACGGGGGTAGCACGGCCAGCAGCACGCCACACCCCGACGTGACGGTGACGACCACCGCCACCAGCAGGGCGGTCGTCCGCACCGT
>CALGAM010000114.1 GCA_937951935.1 uncultured Micromonospora sp.
TCGATGTGTGCGCGACCGACGCTATGGGGTGAGCCGGCCGGTGGGAAGACTGGTGTATGCGCACATGTCAGCAATGAAGACGGGCTGTTTCACGTACGGTGGTGAACCGACCACCGATGACCGCGACACGCCGACGGCGGGTGTGGCGGACGGTACGCCGGGCACAATCATCGGTTGTGTCCGCAAGCGTCGCTGAGTTCGTCCGGGCCTACACCGAGCTGACCCCCGTGGCCGCGGTGCCGGAGATCCGGCTGCACCAGGCGGCCGAGCCGATCGGCCTCTGGGAACTGACCGAGGGCGAGTTCCGCAGCGAACAGCCGCCGCCGTTCTGGGCCTTCGCCTGGGCCGGCGGGCAGGCCCTGGCCCGGTACCTGCTCGACCATCCCGAGACGGTCGCCGGGCGGCGGGTGCTCGACCTGGCGTCCGGCTCCGGCCTGGTGGCGATCGCCGCCGCCCGGGCCGGGGCGGCGCGGGTCCAAGCCGTCGACACCGATCCGACAGCGGTCGCCGCCATCGGCGTGAACGCCCGGGCCAACGGCGTCACCGTGGCCGCCGAGCAGGGGGACATCCTCGACGACACGGCCGGGGATGCCGAGGTGGTGCTGGCCGGTGACGTCTTCTACAGCGCGACGATGGCCAACCGGATACTCCGGTTCCTGCTCCGGGCCGCCCGCGACGGCGGGGCCCGGGTGCTGGTCGGCGACCCGGAGCGGGCATACCTGCCCCGTTCCCGGTTCCGGAGGATCACCAGCTACGACATCCCGGTGCCGCCCGCGCTGGAGAGCGTCCGGAGCAAGCACACCACGGTCTGGGAGTTGATCCCGACCACCCCGGGCGCGACCCGGCCCGCCGAGGGACACCGCGCTGGCTAGCGTGGTGGGGTGCTGTTCCGCAGTTGGCAGGAACCGGTCTCGCTCCCCTGGCCGGATGTCGTCACCGTCACCGACCACGTCGGCGTCACGCACCTGGTGGTGACCCGGCACGCGCTGGTCCGTCAGGTACTCGCCGACCCGGAGACGTTCCGGCCGGACAACGCGCTGGACGCGGTGACCCCGATCCCGGTCGCCGCGCTGCGGGTGCTCGCCCGGCACGGCTTCCGGCTGCCCCCGACCCTGGCCAACAACGGCGGGCCGAGTCACCCGCAGATCCGGGGCGTCGTCGCCGAGGCGCTGCACCCGCACCGGGTCGCCGCACTGCGGCCCTGGCTGACCGCGGTGGTCCGCGAGCGGGTCGCCCGGCTCGGCGCCGAGCTCGACGCCGGTCGCCCCGTCGACCTGTACGCCGACCTCGCAGCCGACCTGCCGCTGCTGGTCCTGGCCCGGCTCGTCGACCTGCCGGACGGGCCGAGCGACGTGGTCAAGAGCTTCTCCCGGGCCGCGCTGGAGCTGTTCTGGGCGCCGGTGGACGCCGACCGGCAGCGGGCCCTCGCCGAGATCGTCGGACGGTTCCACGCGGTCCTGCGCCGGTTCGCCCGCACCGGGGACGGCCTCGTCGCCCGGCTACGGGACGCCGGACACGCCCCCGACGTCGTCGTCGGCGCGCTGTTCTTCCTGCTGGTCGCCGGGCAGGAGACCACCTCGCAGTTCCTCACCCTGCTGCTGCACCGGCTCACCCGGGAACCCACGGTGCTCGCCGGGCTGCGCGACGGCACCGTCGACGTCGACGACGTGGTGGAGGAAGGGCTCCGGCTGGAGCCGCCGATCGTCACCTGGCGACGGGTCACGGCGAGGGACACGACGCTGGGCGGCACCGCCGTGCCGGCGGGGACCAGCGTCGTGTTGTGGTTGGCCCGCGCCGGACGTGACCCGGCGGTGGTGACGGAACCCGAGAGCTTCTCCCCCGGGCAGCGCGGCTCGCGTCGGCACCTGGCGTTCGGGGCCGGGGCACACCGCTGCGTCGGTGCCCAGCTCGCCCGGCTGGAGGCGGCGGTGGTGGTGGCCGAGACCGCCCCGCTGTTGGCCGACGTCACGGTGCTGCGGGCCCCCTGGTGTCCGGACAACCTGTCGTTCCGGATGCCCGACGCCCTCGTCGTCGCCCGGCCGGCGGGCGTCCGCTACCCGTCGCCACGACGGCCGTCGAGCGCGACCCCGCGCAGGTAGAGCAGGGCGGCCAGGGTGCCGCCGACCACCAGGCAGATGTCGGCGACGTTGCCGACGAAGAATCCGGCGTAGTCGATGAAGTCGACGACGTGTCCCCGGGCGAACCCCGGCTGACGGAAGAGCCGGTCCAGCAGGTGGGTCGTGGCGCCGCCGAGCACCAGCCCGAGCGCGATCCCCCAGGACCGGGCCCGGACCCGCCGGGCGACCCGGGTGACCACCACCACGGCGAGCGCCGCGACGATCGCGAACAGCCAGGTGTGGTCCGTCCCGATCGAGAAGGCGGCGCCGGGGTTGTAGAGCAGCCGCAGGCTGAGCAGATCACCCAGGACCGGCCGCGTACGGCCGTCGGAGAGGGCGGCGACGGCCCAGAACTTGGTGAGCTGGTCCACGACGACGATGACGAGCGCCATGGCGAGCACCCGGGGGAACCAGCGGACGCCCCGGGGCGCCGGCCCGCTCTCGGACGTCGACGGACCCGGCCCGCTCTGCTGCCGCATGACGCACCCCTCTCGCACCGCACCCAGGGTACGGCCCGCCCGGGCGGGCCGGCCCGGCCGTGGGGACCGGGCCGGCCCTGGTGGCGGGTGTCCGCCGGCGGAATTGACCCGGCGGAAGACCGGCCGCCGGCGGTCGCCCCGGCCGGTGGGCGAGGACTAGACGGGCTGCGGGTGCAGCAGCGCGTCGATCTCGGCCATCTGGGCGGGGGTCAGCGGGCCGTGCGCGATCGCCCCCGCGTTCTCCTCGGCCTGGGCGACGGACTTGAACCCGGGGATCGGCACCAGCCCACGGCCGCGGGCCATCACCCAGCCGAGCGCCCCCTGGGTCAGGGTCCGACCGCCGGCGGTGAGAACGTCCCGGACCGCGGCGAGACGTTCCAGATACCCGGGTTCGGGTCGCCCGTCACGGAAGTACCGCACCCACGAGTGCCCGGCGCTGCGTACGTCGTCGGTGGGCAGCCGCGAGCCGGCGTCGTACTTCCCGGTGAGCAGGCCCATCGCGAGAGGGCTGCGGACCAGGCCGGTCAGCCCGGACTCCTCGCACGCCGCGATCACCTCGGCCGCGTCGGAGAACACGTTGAGGGCGAACTGCGCCGCGGCGGCACCCGGGCGGCCGGCCAGCTGCCGGACGGCCGCCGGTTCGTCGGTGCTCCACCCGTAGCTGCGGATGAGCCCCTCGGTCACCAGGTCCTCCAGGGCGGCGAGGATGTCCTCGGCGACGCCCGGCTCCACCACGCCGACATGCAGTTGGTACAGGTCGATGTAGTCGGTGCCGAGCCGGCTCAGGGACGCGAAACAGGCGCGCCGGACGTAGCCGGGCGACAGGTCGGTGCCGGTGATCTCGCGCCGGGACTCGTCGTAGGTGAAGCCGAACTTGGTGGCGATGACGACCTCGTCCCGCCGCCCCTTGAGGGCCTTGCCGAGCACGCGCTCACTGTGGCCGGTGCCGTACACGTCGGCGGTGTCGAAGAGCGTCACCCCCAGGTCGATGGCCCGGTTGATGGCCCGGATCGACTCGGCGTCGTCCACCTGTCCCCAACCGTCCGGTTTGCCGTCGAGCAGGAAGGGACCGCCAATGGCCCAGCAACCCAGGCCGACGGTGCCGACCTCCTTGCCGATCCGGCCGAGGCTCCCGCCTGCAACGGTCATCGTCGATGCTCCTTCCACGGTGCTGTGCGCGGAAGTAACGCTAGGAGTCGGTTGGTACGCTCTGAACAGCCAATTCCGCTCAAGTCGATCAGGCCATTCGCCCGTGACGCCGCCCCGCTCCCCCGCCCTCGCCGCCATCGGCATGACCCTGGACCGCTCCACGGGCGTCCCCGTCTCGCGGCAGATCTACCGGGCCATCCGCGAGGCGATCCTGGCGGGACAGCTCAGCCCCGGGGTGCGGCTGCCGTCCTCACGCGCCCTGGCCGCGGAGTTGGGGGTGTCGCGCACGACGACGCTGTACGCCTACGAGCGGCTTCGCGACGAGGGATACCTGGAGGGCCGGGTCGGAGCCGGCACCACGGTGGCACTGCTTCGGGTACCACGCCCCGTGTCGACCGCCCGCGACGCCTCCGGGCCGCAGCCGCGGCTGTCCGCCCAGGGCGCCGGCCTGGCGGGGATCCGGTGGTGGACCCGCGGGACGGCGGAGGCGGCCGTCGGGACGCCACCCCGCGCCTTCTCCGTGGGCCAGCCGGCGCTCGACGCGTTCCCCACCGACCTGTGGACCAGACTCCTGGCCCGCCGGCTACGCCGGTCGGCGCACTCGCTGCTGAACTACCAGAGCCCCGCCGGCTACCGACCGCTGCGCGAGGCGATCGCCGCCTACGTCGGCATGGCGCGCGGGGTGCGGTGTGGACCCGACCAGGTGCTCGTGGTCAGCGGTGCGCAGGCCGCCCTCAGCCTGGTCGCCCGGCTGCTGCTCGACCACGGCGACGAGGCCTGGGTGGAGGATCCGGGCTACTACGGCGCGCGGGGGGCGATCGTCTCCGCCGGCGCCACACCGGTACCCGTGCCGGTCGACCACGAGGGTCTGGACGTCGACGCCGGGCGGCGCCGCGCCCCGAACGCCCGGCTCGGCTACGTCACCCCGTCCCACCAGTTCCCGCTCGGTGTGGTCATGAGCCTCACCCGCCGGCTCGCCGTGCTGGAGCACGCCCGCGACACGGGGATGTACGTGGTGGAGGACGACTACGACAGCGAGTACCGCTACGTCGGCGATCCCCTGCCCTCGCTGCAGGGCCTGGACCGCGCGGGACGGGTCATCTACGTGGGCAGCTTCAGCAAGGTGCTCTTCCCCGCGCTGCGCATCGGGTTCGTCATCGTGCCGGACCAACTGGTCGACGCGTTCCTGACCGGACAGCGGTTCGCCGCGGTACACGCGCCCGTGCTGGAGCAGGCCACCCTCGCCGACTTCATCGCCGAGGGCCACTTCGCCCGGCACGTCCGGCGCATGCGGACGCTGTACGCCCAGCGGGCCGCCACCCTGACCGAGGCGATCCGGAGGGAACTCGGCGGCCTGCTCACGGTCACGCCGCCGGACGCCGGTCTCCACCTGGCCGGTTGGCTGCCGCCCGGGACGGACGACACGGCGGCGGCCATCCGCGCCTCCCGGCACGGTGTGGAGGTCCAACCGGTGTCCGCGCACGCCCTGGAGCCGTACGGACGCCCCGGGCTGCTGCTCGGTTACGCCGCGACCACGGAGGCGGAGATCGTCGCCGGGGTCCGCCGGCTGGCCGCGGCGCTGTCCGGGGGCCGACCCGCCTCCCCTACTCCCCGTCGGGTACGTCCGGGGGCACCAGCCCGGCCTCGTACGCGATGATCGCCGCCTGGACCCGGTTACGGACGCCGAGCCGGCCGAAGATGCTGCTGAGGTAGCTCTTCACGGTTCCCTCCACCAGGAACAGCCGGCGGCCGATCTCGGCGTTGGAGAGACCGGCCCCGACCAGCGCCAGCACCTCCCGTTCCCGTTCGGTGAGCGCCTGGATCCGCTCCCGGGCCGCCGGTTTGCGGGCCAGCAGCCCGCCACCCAGTCGGTCGGAGGGCCGACCGGCGCGTGGGGCAACTCCGCCACCACCTCGAAGCCACCCGCCACCGGGCCCGCCCGCAGCGTGCCGCCGCTCGCCCGGACCCATTCGGCGAGGCCGAGCAGCCCGGTCCCGGTGGTCCGGGGACCCGGCACCGGCTCCGCCGGGGGCGCGTCGTTGGTCACCCGCACCACGGTCCGGTCGGCGGTGGTGCCGACCCGGACCGTGACCGTCGCACCCGGCGCGTGCCGGTTCGCGTTGGTCAACGCCTCCTGCACCACCCGGTACGCGGCCCGTTCCACCAGCGGTGGCAGCAAGACCAGCCGGTCGGCCACCTCCGTAGCCCGGCCCGGACGCGACTCGTCCGGCTCTGCCGCCGTCGGTCCCCCCGACGCGGGGTCGCCCGCGGCGTCGGCGGGTCGGCCCACACCCTCCGTGCCTTCCGTCCCGGTCAGGCCTTCCGTCCCGGTCAGGAACCGGATCGACATTCCGGCGGCGCGGGACCGCGCCACGAGGTCGGCGATCCCCTCCCCCACCGGCCGCGTCGGCGCGGGCTCGGCGTCGTCCCGCAGCACCCCGATCACCTGGCGCAGCCGTTCGGTGGCCAGGGCCACGCTGGCCCGGATCTCCCCGGCGGCACGGCGGTGTCGCTCGTCGAGGTCGGGAGCCAACTCCAGCGCGCCGGCCCGCAGCGCGATCAGGCTCAGCTCGTGGCCGAGCGAGTCGTGGAGGTCCTGGGCGATCCGGGCCCGCTCCCGCATCCGGATCCGCTCGGCGACCCCGCGCCGCTCCCGCTCGGCCAGCTCCGCCTGCTCCCGCCGGGCCAGGATCAGTGCCTGGTGCTGCCGGCGGCAGCGGCCGACCAGCCAGGGCAGGACGCCACCGAGCACCAGCGTGGTGGCGAGCAGGTACCACTGCTCGGCCCCGACACCGAGCAGGCCGAGGTTCAGCACGGTCCCGCCGAGGGCGATCCCGGCGAAGACGAGGACTGCCGGGGCGACCCGCTCCATCCGTCGGCCCACCAGGTAGCCGAGTACGGGGATGGCGAAGACGAGATTGCCGTCGACGAGGGTCGCCGCCACGACGAGGGTCAGCGACACCAGCGGCGCCCGGCGGCTCGCCCACACCGCGGCGCCGAGCACCAGCAGTCCGCCCACCAGCCGGACGCCCAGCCAGGAACGGTGCGGCGGGGTCAGCAGTGCCCCGCGACCGGCGTGGCGAGCACGGCCCAGAGCAGCCAGTCCACGATCAGCGCCCACCGTCGACGGAACAGGGTGAGGACCGGCTGCGGAAGGGTCTCCCCGGCTTCGGCCAGCACCCGGCCAGGGTAACGACCCGTCGGCCGGGTCGTTGCCGACGAAAGTGAGGTGTCGGCGTGTGCCGGCGGCTCGCGTCGGGCGTCCGCACCGGCGGGCCGTCCGGCGTCCGGCGTCGGGCGTCCACGGTGGACGCGCCGGCCCGGCGGGTGTCAGCTCACCTCGTCGGCCCAGGCGCGCCAGTCGTCGAGCACGCCGTACAGGGCGGGGGTGAGCCAGCCCGGTGCGGAGCGCCGGAAGACGCCGGGGTCCATGCTGCCGGCCCCGTCCGGCAGGGCGCCGACCATGGTGGGGACCAGCTCGGTGAGGTTGGCCCAGTGCACCAGCTCCGGCTCGGCCGGCCAGGCCCCGAGCACCACCCCGGCCGGGACCGACCGCCGCTGCAGGGCCTCCAGGGTGAGCGCGGTGTGGTTGAGCGTCCCCAGCCCGGCCCGGGCGACCACCACCGCCGGAGCACCGAGCGCCACCGCCAGGTCGGCGACCGTCCAGGCCTCGCCGGAGGAGCGCAACCCCATCGGCACCAGCAGCCCGCCGGCCCCCTCGACCAGCACCAGATCGTGCTTCTCCGCCTCGGAGCGGACCTCCTCGACCACGGTGTGCAGGTCGAGTGGCTCCGCGCTCGCCACCCGGGCCGCGGCCAGCGGCGCCAGCGGTTCCGGGTAGCTCACCAGCGCGCGGGCGGTCATCGGGGCGGCCAGCCGGGTCACGACGTCGACGTCCGACGGGGCGCCGAGCGCCGTACCGGTCTGGCTCGGCTTGAGCACGGCGACCCGCAGCCCGGCGGCCTGGGCCGCCGCGGTGATCGCGGCGGTGACCACCGTCTTGCCCACACCGGTGTCGGTGCCGGTGACCAGGACCGGCCCCCGCCAGGCCGTCGGCGGCGTCACCGGGAACCACCCGGGCCCGGCTCGGCGGCTGCCCCACCCGCCGCCCGTACCAGCTCCTCCGGGCGCCCGGCGGGCGGCTCCCCGCCCGTCGGCGCACAGTCCACGATCACGTCGATGGCCCGGTCGAAGTCGGCACGCGCGACCCCCACGTTCACGGTGATCCGCAGCCGGGACCGGTGGTCCGGGGTCGACGGTGGCCGGAAACAGCCCACCGCGACCCCGCGGTCCAGGCAGGCGGCCGCCCACGCGACCGCCTCCTCCGGACCGGGTGCGGTCACCGAGAGCACCCCGGCGGCCGGGGTCGAGACCGTCAGACCGGCCGCGCGGAGCCGGTGGGCGGCGGCGGTGGCCCGGTCGGCGAGCTCGGCGCGCAGCGCGTTGCCGGCCCGGGCCAGGCCGGTGGCGACGAGCACCCCCGCGGCCACCGCGGGCGGCAGCGCGGTGTCGTAGATGAACGTCCGTCCGGTGTCGACCAGGTGCCGGATCAGTTCGGCCGGGCCGGCGACGACGCCGCCCGCTCCGCCGAGTGCCTTGGACAGCGTGGCGGTCACCACCACGTCCGGCTCGCCGGTCAGCCCGGCCTCCGCCACCGCGCCCGCGCCGTTCGGACCGCGTACGCCGAGCGCGTGCGCGTCGTCGACCAGCAGCAGCGCCCCGTACCGGCGCGCCACCTCGTGCAGCCGGGCCAGCGGGGCCAGGTCACCGTCGACCGAGAAGACCGACTCGGTGATCACCACCGCCGGGCGACCCGGTGCGGCGGCCAGGGCGGCGTCGACGGCGTCGACGTCGAGGTGTGGCGTGACCACGGTCTCGGCGCCGGAGATCCGGCACCCGTCGACCAGGGAGGCGTGGTTGTGCGCGTCGCTGACCAGCAGGGTCCGGGGCCGGGCCAGGGCGCGTACCACGCCCAGGTTGGCGAGGTATCCGGAGGAGTAGACGAGGGCGCCGGCCGTGCCGAGCCAGTTGGCGAGTTCGGCCTCCAGCTCGTGGTGCGGCACGGTGCTGCCACGCACCAGCCGGGAACCGGTGGCCCCCAGGCCGTACCCGGTCAGCGCCGAGGTGGCGGCGGCCGTGACCGCCGGGTGTCGGGAGAGGCCGAGGTAGTCGTTGCCGGCCAGGTCGACCACCGGCTCGGCGGGGACCCGCGGACGCAGTCGCCGGCTGAGCCCGGCCCTGGCACGCAGCCGGGCCTTGCGGTCCCACACCTCCAGCCAGCCTGGCACGGTCACTCCCCACTCGTCCGCGTCCCGCGGCCTTGAGGGCGGAACCCTCGGGCGGGTGTCCCACACCGGGGCGCCGACGCCGGCCACCGCCGGCCGTACGACGGCCTCGACCGGCGAAAATACCACCCGGAGCGCGGTGCGGGCGGACGCCCGGCCGAGGAACGACGACCGGGTTCACCGGCGGGTCGGGCGGAGGTGGCGTGTCCGGCCCGTCACAGGTCGATCCGCGACCCGCGGGCCGCCTGTAGGGTACGACCCATGTCAGACATCCTCGACAGGGCCCGAAGCCAGGTCCTCGACGGCGGTGTCGGCCTCGACGAGGCCGGCGTGCTCGACGTGCTCCGGCTTCCGGACGAGCAGCTCCCCGCCGCCCTCCAGCTCGCCCACGAGGTACGGATGCGCTGGTGCGGCCCGGAGGTCGAGGTCGAGGGGATCGTCTCGCTGAAGACCGGTGGCTGCCCCGAGGACTGCCACTTCTGCTCCCAGTCGGGCGTGTTCGCCTCCCCGGTCCGCTCCGTCTGGCTGGACATCCCGTCGCTGGTCGAGGCGGCCCGGCAGACCGCGAAGACGGGAGCGACCGAGTTCTGCATCGTGGCGGCGGTCCGGGGCCCGGACGAGCGGCTGATGAGGCAGCTCCGCGAGGGTGTGGCCGCGATCCGGGCCGAGGTGGACATCAACATCGCCGCCTCGCTCGGCATACTGACCCAGGCCCAGGTCGACGAGCTGGTCGAGCTCGGCATCCACCGCTACAACCACAATCTGGAGACCTGCCGCTCCTACTTCCCGAACGTGGTCACCACGCACACCTGGGAGGAGCGCTGGGAGACGTTGCGGATGGTCCGCGCCTCCGGAATGGAGGTGTGTTGCGGCGGCATCATCGGCCTCGGCGAGACCCTCGAACAGCGTGCCGAGTTCGCGGCGCAGCTCGCCGAGCTCGACCCGCACGAGGTGCCGCTGAACTTCCTCAACCCCCGCCCGGGCACCCCGCTGGGCGACCGGGCCCCGGTCGCGCCACGGGACGCACTGCGGGCCATCGCCGCCTTCCGGCTGGCGATGCCCCGGACGATCCTCCGGTACGCCGGCGGCCGTGAGATCACCCTCGGCGACCTCGGCACCCGGGACGGCCTGCTCGGCGGAATCAACGCGGTGATCGTCGGAAACTATCTGACCACACTCGGCCGACCGGCCAGCGAGGATCTCGCGCTGCTGGAGGAGCTGAAGATGCCGATCAAGGCCCTGTCGGCGACGCTCTGACACCGGAGGCACGGTGGAGACGGAAACGACGCCGACCACGGCGGATCCGGTGGCCGGATCCTGGTGCGACCGCTGCGGCGGGGCGCTGGCCGAGGGCGGCCACGAGGCGTGTGTGGCGGCCCGGCGGCTGGAGCCACCCCGGTTCTGTCCCGTCTGCCGGCGCCGGATGAGGGTGCAGGTGTTGCCGTCCGGCTGGACGGCCACCTGCGTGGCGCACGGCACCACGCGGGGTTGAGGCGCGGTGTCGGCGTCGTCGAACGCCGGCGCGCGCCGTCCACCCGGCCGGCACGTCCGCCGGCCGCCGGCGCCCCGGGCGGTCCGGCGGCCACCGTCAGCGCCCGGGTGGCCCGGCACCCGGCGACGCTACACTGCCGCCTCGACCGAACGGTCCGGCGTTCCCGGGGCCGGAGTGCGCACCCCGCCGGGCCGACCGTCGGAGAGCGGGGTGACATGACCGAGGACCGGCTGGATCGGGCACGGCGGCACTACGAGCGGGCGACCTTCGGCGGTGACGTCGCCGCACTGGCGGCGGCGGACCGGGATCTCGACGCGGTCGAGGCGGACCTCGCGCTGGCGCGGGGCCGGGTGGCGCACGCGCGCTACCTCGTGCACCGGACGGAGGACCCCGACGAGCTGGCCCTGTTCGAGCGGGCGGTCCGGCTCTACCGCCGGCTGGGCGACGAGCGTGGCGAGGCGGAGGCGCTGTTCTGGGTCGGCATCGTCCACCAGGTCATCCGGGACGACGACGAGGCGGCGCTGCCGGCGTTCACCCGCTCGGCCGAACTCGCCGAGCGGGTCGGTGACCCGATGACCCTCGCCTACGCGCTGCGGCACCTCGGGATCACCGACCACCGGGCCGGCCGGCTCGACGCCGCGCGAGCGCGGCTGACCGAGTCGACCCGGCTCCGCCGGGAGATCGGCTTCCTGCCCGGCGTCGCCGCCAACCTGGTCGCGCTGGCGCACCTCGCCGTGGCCGAGGGGGACCGGGACGCCGCGCGGGCGCTGCTCGACGAGGCCACCGAGCTCGCGCAGGCCAGCGACGCGCGCGCCGTCCTGGGCTGGATCGCCGAGGCACGCGGCGGGCTGTAGCCGGCGGTACGCTCCCGCCTGACGCGAGGCGTCGCCGGTCCGGCCGGGGGCGCGACCGCCCCGGCCGGACCGGCGACGCCTACCGCGGTTGCGGTACCCGGGCCCGGGACAGGTACGCGACGACGGCGTCCACGGTGGCCGGATCCCGCAGGATGCGTCGGTGCCCGAGCCCGTCGGTCCACCGTCCCTCCGCACCGGGCCAGGCCGCCACGATCGCCTCGGCGTCGGCGTACCGGACCTCCCGGTCGGCCCGGTCGTGCACGACCAGCATCGGCGGTAGCCCGGTCCGTCCCGCCGCCCGGGCCGGGATGTCGAAGTCGCTCATCGGGCGGCCGACGCGCCGTTCCAGCCGTGTCAGGAAGCCGGTCCGGATCCGCTCCCCGAACCCGAGTGTCCGCGCGAACACGGTGGTGTAGGCGATGGGGTCGGCCATCGGCGCGACGAGCACCAGCCGCTCGGCGGGGAGTCCGTCCAGGACGGCGAGGGCGGTGGCGGCGCCGCCGAGGGAGTGGCCGACGACCGCGTACGCGGGTCCACCCACCCGGGTCACCGCGGCCAGCGCGGCCATGAACTCCGGTAGGAGCCCGCGCCCCGGCCCGTACGAGCCGGGGTCGGAGTCGCCGTGGCTCGGTGCGTCGAGGGCGACGACCCGGTACCCGGCGGCCACCAGTCCGGGCACGAAGGCGCTGAACTGCCCCCGCCAGCCGCCCCAGCCGTGCATCAGGTAGACCGTCGGCCCGCTGCCCCAGCGCTCGGCGACGACCGTACGGCCCTCCACCGTGACGGTGAAGCGCTCGCCGGGCGGCTCGGGGGGTCGGGGACGTCCCTTCGGGAGGGTGCACCAGAGCCGTTCGGCCAGGACGGCGCCGGGTCCGGGGGCCATCCGTTCGAGGCTCCGGAAGGCCATCCGGGTCGCCCCCATGCCCAGGGTACGAACGATCGTGCTTTTTTTCTGCCGCCAGGCGGTCATGTCACTCCCATCGGCTCGGTCAGATCCGGGCGTTGGCCAACAGCGCGTCCACGGCGCGCCAGGTCCGGCCCACCGCGTCGGGGTCGCGCATCAGACGGTGGGCGTGGAAGAAGCCGAGCATCACCCCGTACAGGTCGTGGGCGAACTGCTCGGGATCGGCGTCGGGCCGGAACTCGCCTTCCGAGATCCCGGTCCGGAACATCTGGGCGATCGACTCCATCAGGTCCCGGTGGTCCCGGACCAGCTGGTCCCGGATGGGTCCGGGCTGGTCGTCGAACTCGGTGTCGGCGGAGACGAAGACACAGCCGGCCTGCCGTTCCAGGCAGACCGCCAACCAACGGTCGACCAGTGTCCGCACCCGCCGCTCCCCCCGGGGCGCGGCGATCGCGGGCCGGATGACCGCGTCGACGAAGCTCTCCCGGGCGTACGCCAGCACCGCCAGCTGCAGGGCCTCCTTGGAGCGGAAGTGGCCGAACAACCCGCTCTTGGACATCTCCACCTGGTTGGCGAGGGTGCCGATGGTGAGCCCGGACAGTCCGATCCGGTCGGCGATCGCGGCCGCCGCGGCCAACACCGTCTGCCTGGTCAGCTCACCCTTGCCCACGGGGGCATCTTCCGCACGATCGTTCGGCTCGTCAAGCCGACCGGGGTGGCCGTGGAGGTCCGCGGGACCCCGCCCGCGGTCGCCTCGCCCTCCCGGCAGACGCCGTGCCTGGCCGGCAGGACCCACGGTGCACCGACGCCTGCCCGTCCGGACCGCGGTGCCGGCCCGGGCACCCGCCGGAGGCCGGCACACGCGGACCGGGGCCGCCGGGCAGCCTGCTGGTACTGCCCGGCGGCCCCGGAGTGGGACCGGCGAGGGACGGTTCAGCCGGTCGCGCAGGCCGCGCCGTTGAGCGTGAACGTCGCGGGCCTCGGATTGCTGCCGGTGTGGGAGCCGTTGAAGCCGAAGCTGGTCGAGGCTCCGGGCGCCAGGGTGCGGTTGTAGTCGACGTTCGTCGCGGTCACCTCCGCGCCGGACTGGGTCACCGTCGCCGACCAGACCTGGGTGATCCGCTGGCCGCCCGGCAGGCTGAAGGCGAGCGTCCAGCCGTCGATCGTGGTCGTGCCGGTGTTGGTGATGGTGACCGTGGCGGTGAAGCCGGTGTCCCAGTCGTTGGTGGTGTACGTGACCCGACAACCGCTGGTCGGCGTGGTGCCGGTGGTCACCGAGACCGGCGACGACGGCGCCGAGACGTTGCCGGCCGCGTCGACCGCGACCACGTAGAACCGGTACGTCGTGCCCGGCGCGAGCCCGGTCACCACGTACGTCGTACCGGTGACCGTGTCCAGCAGGACGTCGCCGTCGCCCGCCTCCCGGTACACCCGGTAGCCGGTGACACCGACGTCGTCGGTGGCCGCGTTCCAGGTCAGCGTCACGCCGCTGTCGGTGACCGCCGAGGCGGCCAGGCCGGTCGGCGTACTCGGTGGGGTGGTGTCCCCGCCACCGGGGGCGGTGGTCACGGTGACCGGCGCGGAGGCGGCCGAGCGGTTGCCCGCCCCGTCCCGGGCCACCACGTAGAACTGGTAGGTCGTCGCCGGGGTCAGTCCCGTCACCGTCAGGGTCGCCGTGGTCGGCGAGCCGACCAGGACGTCGCCACCGTCGGCGACCCGGTAGACGTCGTAGCCGGCGAGGCCGCTGCCGCCGGTGTCGGTCGACGGTTCCCAGCTCAGGGTCAGGCCGGTCGCGGTCACCGCCGAGGCGGTCGGGGTGCCGGGACGGCTCGGCGCGACGGTGTCCGGGGCCGGCGGGGCGGGCTCGGCGCCCCAGACCAGGTCGTCGCCCTCCCAGAGCGCCACCTTCGGGTTCGGCCCGGCGGTGGCCTGGTACGACGGGTCGTTGCTCGGGTCCCAGGTGCCGCCCTCCGGCACCCCGATCTTGAACTGCACCTCCATCCGGTGCTGCGACTGCCCGGCCGGGGCGATGGTGTGGCCGGTGCAGTCCACCTCGACGTACCAGATGTCGCCGGCGTACTGGTGGGCGGTGGTCGGCGCCGGGCAGCCCTGGGTGTAGCCGCTGGTCACCTGGATCGGACCGGTACCCTCCGGGCGGAAGTAGTAGCGGAACCGGGACTGGGTGAGCGCCCGGGCCGGGAAGGCGGACCTGTTGTAGACGATCGCCTTGATCCCGGTGGCCCGCGGCTCGTTCTGCATCACCGTGGTCTCGACGGTGATCTCGTCCATGTCCGGCTCCTCCGGCTGCGGGAAGTTCGCCAGCGGGGTGCCGCCGTACTCGGCGTAGAGCCGGACCAGCGCGGAGGTGAACCCGGCGTTGTAGTCGGTGGCGACCTCGTTCATCACGTAGTCGCCGCGGCTGTCGGTGTAGCGGTCGTCCGGCGCCGACGGGCCGCCGACCAGGGCGCCGTAGAGGACGTGGCGGGTCTCCTCCGGCACCTGCTGGCTGTCCCACCACGAGCCGTGCGCGGTGCGGTGGTGCGGGTTGCGTGGCGGGTTGACCCCGAAGCCGATCACGTAGCTGGAGTTGCGCGGGTTGTCGCCGAGCGCGTAGTTGATCTGGCGGACGGCGAAGTCGTGGTAGCGCGCCTTCCGGGTCGCGTCGGTGAGCCGGTCCGAGTAGACCAGTGCCGCGAAGGCGGTGTTGGCGGCGTAGCGCAGGGCGCCCCAGGTGTCCAGCACCGCCATCCCGCCCGGCGAGGTCCGGACCCTCTCCCCGTTCACCCCGACGGTCCACCAGTCAAGCCAGCGGTTGGCGTCGTCGACGTACTTCTGCTTGCCGGTCAGGTTCGCCAGCAGGACGTACGCGCCGAACTGCTTGTTGTCCCAGGCGATCGTCCACCTGTACATCCGGGTGGTCGTCTGCGGCTCGGTGCCGAGCCGGTCGTACTCGCTCTCCGCCTTGGCCAGGTAGTCGGCCTCGCCGGTGGCGCGGTACAGCCAGATCGCACCCCAGACCAGTTCGTCCTGGTAGCCGCTCCAGGACCGGTAGAAGTTCGTGGCGTCGGTGATGCACTCGTGGTACGGCCGCCGGACCGTGTCGGCGAAGGTGTAGAGCTGCCGGGCGTGGGTGAGCAGCTGGTCGGCGTACGCCGGGTCGGTGGGACGGAAGACGATCGAGGAGGCCGCCATCGCCGCGGCCGTCTCGGCGGCCAGGTCCGAGCCGCCGCAGCTCGCGTCGATCTTGTACGCCGGGCGTGCCATCGGCAGCACCTCGGCCGGCCCCCACCACTTGTGGTCGTCGTCGCCCTTGCCCACCTGCCCGTAGAGGACGTTCGGTGCCGGGTGGGCCTTGATGAAGTAGTCGTTGACGAAGCGCAGGTTGTTCAACAGGTGGGGCAGTTGGCCGGAGGCGGCGTACGCGTCGCGGTACTCGACCGCGCCCCAGGCGAGCATGGTCGCGCTGAACGCCATCGGAAAGCCGAACTTGACGTGGTCGCCGGCGTCGTACCAGCCGCCGGTGAGGTCGAGTCCGACGTCGGCGCCGTCGTTCAGGGCCGAGTCGCCCCGCCAGGAGACGCGGTTCCACTCGGGAAGCCGGCCCGACTGCTGCGCCTCGTAGAAGAACAACGACTTCTGCAGCGCCTCGGCGTAGTTGAAGGGCCCGGCGGCGGCGAGCGCGGTGGCCGGGTCGGCGGTGCGGGATCCGGCGCCGGCGGGATGCGGGGCAGCGACGACGAGCCCGACGGCGGTCAGGGCGGCCACGGTGGCCGTCAGCGCGCGCTCGTACCAGTGACCGGGCCGCTGCCCCCGGTCGGGGCGCTGCCGGCCGTCCGGACGCTGTCGGCCGTCGATCCGGTGCCGGACCTTGGGTCTGGGACGTGGACCGGGCCGAGGGCGCTGCCCGTTCGGCCGGGCCGGGGCGATGCGGTGACGCACTAGGATCGCTCCTGTCCGTGGAGCCGCGCGCGGCGACGCGTAGCGGAGGACAGCGAGGGGCGGATGTGGGCGCATCCGCCCCTCCCCCTGTGCGGTGCGCGACGCGGGTTCGGGGGTGGGATCATGCGGTTCGGGCGGTGGGTTCCTGGTCCGGGGGTCGCGATCGGCCCTTGTCGGAGGGCCGGGAGCGCTCCCATGGACAGGCAACAATGTAACTGTGCCATTGCCTGTTTGTGAAGGACCAAACCGGCGGGCCACGGACGCCGTCGGGCCGGTCCACGGTGGCGGACCAGCGCCAGGAAAAGGGTTTCCCACTCTTTGACACCGCGCACACAATCCACACCCGTCCCCACGACTCGCGGCATCTCCGCAGCTCGGAGCCGAGCACACCCACCCACGCGGCCGGCCACCCCGGCCCGGTGGGCGAACGCGGACGTTCCGCGATACGGGCGTACGGTTGCCGCCGCCGGCCGGCACGCGAGACAGTACGCGCAGGACAGCGGTGCCACCGTCGTCGCCGCGTGACTCACCGTGACCCGTCGGACCGCCGTTCATCCAGTACGGCCGTACCGGCCCGGGTCGCCTTCCACCCACGGCCGCCGGAGCCGACCCCGCGCCGGCCCTCCGGAGGCCCACCGCAGCCGCAATCCGATCACTCCGCAGCGGACCGACCCGGCCCCCGCGACGTCCCGCCCCGCCTCCGCCGGAGCGACGCCCGGCCGGGTCCGCCACCCGGACGGAACGCAACCCGCCGACCAGACCGCGCCCGGGACGGGAGCGTCCGACCCGCGCCCCGGATCGCCCCGACGGGTCCGTCCCCACCGGAACCGCGCCGGCCACCCGCCGGCCCTCCCCCGACCCAAGGAGAAGCGATGGCACTGCGCCTTGCCGACGGCACCGCCTGGCAGGAGACCCTCGCCCGAGCGGTGCAGGCCGCCCCCGAAGCCTTCGACCTCGACGCGCGTCCCGGCGGCATCGTCACCCTCCGCAACCTGATCGAGGGGACCTGGCAGTCGATCGGCATCCCGACCGCGGTACGGACCCCGGTCGACAACACCGAGCTGGTCAACCTGCCCCGCCTCGACGCCGAGGCGGCCCGGTCCGCGGTGGCCTTCGCCGCCGCCGAGCACCGGGACTGGGCCGCCACGCCCCTCGTCGACCGCAAGGCCCGGGTGGTCGCCGCGCTCGACGAGCTGACCCTGCACCGTGACCTGCTCGCCCTGCTGCTCGTCTGGGAGATCGGCAAGCCGTGGCGGCTCGCCTGCGCCGACGTCGACCGGGCGCTCGACGGCGTCCGCTGGTACGTCGAGGAGATCGACCGGATGCTGGCCGGCGGCCGCGAGCCGCTCCCCGGCCCGGTCAGCAACATCGCCAGCTGGAACTATCCGATGAGCGTCCTGGTCCACGCCGAGCTGGTACAGCTCCTCGCCGGCAACGCGGTGATCGCCAAGACCCCGTCGCAGGGTGGAGCCGTCTGCCTCACCGTGGCCCACGCGGTGATGCGCCGCGTCGGGCTACCCGCCACCCTGCTCTCCGGCAGCGGCGAGGAGCTCTCCGAGGTGCTGGTCCGGGCCCCGGAGATCGGTGCCGTCGCCTTCGTCGGCGGCCGGTCCAACGGCGGAAAGGTCGCCGCCGCGCTCCTCGACACCGACAAGCGGCACATGATCGAGCAGGAGGGTCTGAACGCCTGGGGCATCTGGGAGTTCTCCCAGTGGGACATGCTCGCCACCCATCTGAAGAAGGGTTTCGAGTACGGCAAGCAGCGGTGCACCGCCTACCCGCGCTTCGTGGTCCAGCGCGACCTCGTCGACCAGTTCCTCGACATGTACCTGCCGGTCGTCCGCTCGGTCCGCTTCGGGCACCCGCTCGCCGTCGACGACTCCTGGCGCCCCGGCGACCCGCTGCCCGAGCTCGACTTCGGGCCGCTGATCAGCGCCCACAAGGCCGACGAGCTGCGCCGCAAGGTGGATGAGGCGGTCCGGGGCGGGGCGATCCCGCTCTACCGTGGCCGGCTCGACGGGGCGTCCTTCCTCCCCGGCCAGGACACCTCGGCGTACGTCGCGCCGTCGGTGCTGCTCGCCCCGCCGGGCCGGTCCCGGCTGATGCACGCCGAGCCGTTCGGCCCGGTGGACACCATCGTGGTGGTGGACACCGAGGACGAACTGCTGGCCGCGATGAACGCCTCCAACGGCGCGCTGGTGGCGAGTCTCGCCTGCGACGACGAGGAGAAGGCGGCCAAGCTCGCCGTCGACCTGCAGGCGTTCAAGGTGGGCATCAACCGGCCCCGCTCCCGGGGCGACCGGGCGGAGCCGTTCGGTGGTCGCGGCGCGTCCTGGAAGGGTGCCTTCGTCGGCGGCGATCTGCTGGTGCAGGCGGTCACCGTGGGCGAGCCGGGCGAGCGGCTCTACGGCAACTTCCCGGAGTGGACGGCGCTGCCCCCGAACATCTGAGGCGCGGCGACGACGTCCCGCCGGCGAACCGGGACCGGACGACGGCGGGGCCCGTCCGGCCGTCCCACCGGACGGGCCCCGCTCACCTCGCCCCTCGGTTGAGGCTCGGCGGCCCGGTCCCGAACCGGGACCGGGCCGCTGTCCCAGGCCCCCGGGCGCCTCGACGGCGCCGGGGACAGGTCGACGGCCGGCTCGGAGCCGGACTACAGCCCGGTGGCCGACCCGGGGCCGTGCTGCGGCCCGGCGATCAGCTCGGACCGGGAGTCGTCCCCCGCCGGCGTTCCGGTCTTCTCGGCCAGCGGCACGGTCAGGGTCAACAGGTCGCCGTCGCGGTCCACGGCGCCGGGCCGGTAGAACCGGTCCATCAGCCGCACCATCGCCACGTTCTCGGCCGAGGTGTGCATCGACACCGCCGCGAGACCGCTCCGGCGGGCGTGGGTGACCAGCCGGCGCAGCAGGGCACCGCCGAGGCCCCTGCGCTGCCAGGCGTCCTCGACCAGGAGCGCGACCTCCGCGATGTCACCCTCGGCGACCAGGTTCGCCATCGCCACCACCCGGTCCGGCTGCTCCGCCGCGCCCTCGGTCACCGCCAGCAGCGTCACCCCGCGCGGCGGGGTCAGCAGGCGCCGCAGCCGGGCGTCGTCCGGCTGCTCGGCGCCCGGCGGGTAGCGCCGGTGCAGGGTGCGCTCGGAGCAGCGCCGGTGCATCGCCCGGACCGCGGCCAGGTCGTCGGGGACCGCCGGACGGACCGCGACGTCGACGCCCTCGGGAAGCACCAGGGTGACGTGCTCGACGTCGCGCCGCACCACCGCACCGGCCAACTCCAGCAACGCCTGGGCGCGGGCGAACTCGGCCGGGGTGAACGCGGGGGCTGCCCGGACGACCTCGAACGTCCCGCCGTCCGGGTCCGGAAGCCGCATCGTGCCCCGGTCGTAACCGGGGCCCTCCGGTGCCGGCAGCGGCCGCCAGGTGACCGAATCGGCGGTGAGCAGTGCGCGCAGGGTCTCCCCCAGCTCCTCCGGGTCGTGCACCAACCGGGTCGCGAGGCCGAGCGCCCGGGTCGGTTGGTCGGCCAGGCCCTGTGCCTCGCTGCGCGCCACCCAGCAGTCGCGGCCGCGGCCCTTCTCCACCGCCGCGACCAGGTCCGCCGCGGTGAGCTCGGCCGGCGCGTCGACCAGGAAGTCGTCCACCGCCCCGGCCTCGGTCGTGTGCACCTGCACGGTGAGGATGTTGACCCCGCGCAACGCGAGGCTCGCGGTGAGCACCGAGAGGAATCCGGGCCGGTCGACCACCGTCGCCCTGATCCGCCATAGCGTCATGTTGGCTCCTTCCCGGCATCCAGCCTGCCCGCCGACTGTTACCCGGCGGTTGCCGAACCAGGACCGCCAACCGTGGTTCCGGTCACGGCCGCCATCGCCGCGGCCTGGTCCGAGGCGTTCCAGGAATCGGTCGGCGCGGCGCTGACCAGATCCAGCCGGTCGCCGAGGATCGTCGCGGCGGCGCGGACGAGTTGGGCGATCCGGTCCACCTCCGTGGCGTGGAAACTCGCCGCGGTGAGCCCGTCCCCGTCCACCCGGGCGAGGACCAGCACCAGCCCGGCCCGGCCGAACGGTGCCACCGCGTAGTGGACACCGGCCGGGCCGCGCAGGGCGCGGGCCCGCAGCGGTGTCACCTCCGGCAGGCGCAGTGGGGTCGGGGCACGCCAGCTCGCGTACGCCACCGCGGGCGCACCGCTGCCGTGGACCGCCCCCGAACCGGGCACCCGCCGGGCCGCCCAGTCGGGCGGCACCACGGCGGCGGCGGCCCAGTCGGCGGCCAGCAGCCCCGGCACGGCGTCGACCAGCGTGGCGAGCCCGTCCGCCGGGTTCGCCGCGACCTGGGCCAGCAGTTCGGCGTCCTGTCCGCCGCCGGTCGGCGCGCCGATCGCCCGCCACATGCCGTCGACCTGGACCCCGGGAATCGCGCCCAGCCCGGCGCTGAGCCGGTCGACCCGGGACGCCCCGGGCCAGACGACGGTGAAGTCGTCCACCGCCCGGCCGCCCAGCCGCTCCAACACCACCACCTGGACGATGTCGGCACCTGCCACGCCCAGTGTGCGGGCGACCTGACCGAGCGTGCCAGGCCGATCCGGCAGGGTGACCCGAACCCTCAGCAACATGTTCGTCCCCTCCGTCGGCGGACCGGCGCGGGTTGCCGCCGGCGTTACGGGGACAGCCTGCCGGATGGCCATTTCGTCCCTGTTGCCGCGCCATGTCCCGAACGCAACAACCGGCATGCGCCGGGGCAACACGCCGTGGTGTCACCCGGACGGGTGTGACCGGGACGGATCAGGCCGAGGCGCGGTGCACGAGGTGGGTGTCGAGCAGGACGTACGGCGTCTCCCGCTCCTCGTTGCGGATCCGGGACAGCAGCAGCCGGGCCATCTGCCGCCCCATCTCCTCCATGGGCTGGAAGACCGTGGTCAGGGGCGGATCGGTCTGGCGGGCGATCGGGGCGTCCTCGAAACCCACCACCGCCACGTCGTCGGGAACCCGGCGCCCCGCCGCGCGCAGCGCCCGCAACGCCCCGCAGGCCATCAGGTCCGAGGCGACGAAGACGGCGTCGAGGTCGGGACAGGCCTCAAGCAGCCGGCGCATCGCCGCCGCGCCGCTGGTCTCGCTGAAGTCGCCGTACGCGATCAGGGTTTCGTCGACGGCCACGCCGTTGTCCCGCATCGCCTCCCGGTAGCCGCTGAGCCGGGCCACGCCCACGCCCATGTCCTGCGGTCCGGCGATCGTGGCCACCCGCTGCCGCCCCTGGCGCAGCAGGTGCTCGATGGCGAGCCGGGCTCCACCGGCGTTGTCCACGTCGACGAAGTACGCCCCGTTCGGGTCGGTCAGCATCCGGGCCGGCCGGCCGCCGAGCACGGTGGGCAACCCGCGCTGTTCCAGCAGCGCGGGCAGCGGGTCCGCGTCGTGCAGGGAGAGCAGGAGCACACCGTCCACGTGCTGGCTGGTCAGATGGTGCTCCATCCGCTCCCGCTCGGCCGGCGACTGCGCCATCGCCAACCACAACTGCATCGGCGTCTCCAGCAACGCCGAGCTGATCCCCCGGACGATGCCGGCGAAGAACGGCTCGCCGAAGACCCGCTCCTCCGACTCCGAGACCACCAGAGCCACCGAGTCGGTCCGCTGGGTCACCAGTGCCCGGGCTGCCCGGTTCGGCACGTACCCCAGTTCGGCGATCGCCCGCTGCACGGCGGCCCGGGCCTCCGGACTCACCTGGGGCGAGCCGTTGACGACGCGCGACACCGTACCCCGTCCCACGCCGGCGCGAGCGGCGACCGCGTCCAAGGTTGGCCGCCCGAGCGAGCGGGTGCGCTGCGTTGTCATCGTTTGCTCCTCAGACGTCGGGCAGCCGGCACCGACCTGGCATGGGCCGGTGCCGGGCACCCCCAATACTGGCCGACCACGCCTATTGAACCTGCCACGGCCCAGACAGCGCGCCGTCTGCGCCGATTGCGGTCCCCCGCGGCCGCGGGCCGCGGGGGAAGGCCTAGGTTCATTGTGCGGCCAAACCGTTACGTCGGATCACGTCCGCGTACCACTTGGCGCTCGACTTGGGGATCCGGCGCTGGCTGTCGTAGTCGACGTAGACCATGCCGAAACGCTTGGTGTAACCCCACGCCCACTCGAAGTTGTCCATCAGTGACCAGGCGAAGTAGCCGCGCAGGGGCACGCCGGAGGCGATCGCGGTGTGGCATGCCCGCAGGTGGGCGTCGAGGTACGCCACGCGGTCCGGGTCGTCGACCTCGCCGTCGACCACCTCGTCCACGAAGGCCGCACCGTTCTCGGTGATGTACAGCGGCAGCTCCGGGTAGTTCCGGTGCACCGTCTGGAGGGTCTCCACCAGCCCCGGCGCGTCGATCTCCCAGTTCATGTCGGTCACCGGTAGCCCGCGGGTGACGAACCGGACCTGCTCGCTGCCGGGCCAGCAGGACGGCGCCCGCCAGTACGGCTCCGGTTCCACTCCCTCGATCGGCGCGGCGACCACGTGCCGGCTGTAGTAGTTGATGCCGAGGAACGACATCGGGGTGGAGATCGTCTTCAGGTCGCCGTCCCGGACGTGGCCGAAGTCGGTGACCTCGGCGAGATCCGCCACCACGTCCGACGGGTAGCTGCCGAGCAGGATCGGGTCGAGGAAGATCCGGTTGGCCAGCCCGTCGATCCGCCGGGCCGCCTCGGCGTCGCCGGGCGAGTCGGTCTGCGGGGAGACGGCGTAGAGGTTCAGCGTCACCCCGACCTGGTGGTCCGGGGCGGCGGACCGCATCGCCTGGGTGGCCAGACCGTGGCCGAGCATCAGGTGGTGGGCGGCACGGACCGCTGCCGGGGCCTCGGTCCGACCGGGCGCGTGCGTTCCGGAGCCGTACCCGAGGAACGCCGAGCACCAGGGCTCGTTGAGGGTGATCCAGTGCCGCACCCGGTCGCCGAGGGCCCGCTGCGTCAGCTCGGCGTACTCGGCGAACCGGTACGCGGTGTCCCGGACCGGCCAGCCACCGGCGTCCTCCAGCGCCTGGGGCAGGTCCCAGTGGTAGAGGGTCACCCAGGGCTCGATGCCGTGCTCCAGCAGCTCGTCGACCAGGGCCCGGTAGAAGTCCAGCCCGGCCTGGTTGCCCGGGCCGGTGCCGTCCGGCTGGATCCGGGGCCAGGCCACCGAGAGCCGGTACGCCTTCAGCCCGATCTCGGCCATCAGCCTCACGTCGTCCCGGAACCGGTGGTAGTGGTCGCAGGCGACGTCGCCGGTGTGCCCGTGCAGGACCCGACCCGGGGTGTGGCTGAAGGTGTCCCAGATCGAGGCGGATCTGCCGCCCTCGTTCACCCCGCCCTCGATCTGGTAGGCGGCGGTGGCCGCCCCCCAGACGAATCCGGGCGGAAAGATCACCCCCTGCTCCTCCGCGAGGACCTGGGCGGACTGAGGGCTCGTGAAGCTGCTCACGACTTGACGGCGCCTTCCATGATGCCGCCGATGATCTGGCGGCCGAAGATGATGAACACAACCAACAGGGGGAGGGTCGCCAGCGAGGTGCCGGCGAACAGTGCCACGTAGTCCGTCTGGTACGGCCCGGACGAGAGGATCTTCAACGAGTACTGCACGGTCGGCGTGTCGGGCGTGAGCACGATGAACGGCCAGAGGAACTCGTTCCAGGTCTGCATGAAGGTCAGCAGGCCGAGCACGGCCGCCGCCGGTCGCAACGCCGGCAACACGACGTTCCAGTAGATCCGCCAGGTCGAGCAGCCGTCGAGCCGCGCCGCCTCGATCAGCTCGTCACTGACCGCGGACGTCGCGTACTGGCGCATCATGAACACCCCGAAGCCCTGCACCAGGAACGGCACGATGACCGCCTGGAGCGTCCCGGTCCATCCGAGCTCCACCATCATCAGGTAGAGCGGGATGACGCCGAGCTGGGTCGGCACCATCATGGTGAGGATGATGACCAGCAGGAGCGCGTTCCTGCCCCGGAACCTGAGCTTGGCGAACGCGAACCCGGCCAGGCTGGAGAAGAAGATCACCGAGACGGTGACGATGCTCGACACCACGGCGGAGTTGACCAGACCGTAGACGAACGCGGCGTCCTCGTTGGCCAGCATCCGTTCGATGTTCTCGAACAGACGGTCGCCCGGGACGGGCGGCATCTCGTAGACCGCGCTGTTGTCCCGCGACGCGACGATGAACGACCAGACGATCGGGAAGATCGAGAGTACGCAGCCGACGATCAACGCGAGGTAGGTCAGCGGGCTGGCCTGCCAGAGCTGCGCGCCGGGCATCCGGCCGCGCCGCGGACGCCGCCGGGTCACCGGGGACGGCGCCACCGAGCGGGGCAGGGTCTGCGTGGTGCTCACTTCTGCTCCCCCCTGACCGAGCGGCGGACCAGCGCGAAGTTGATCAGCGCGAAGCTGATGATCATCATGAAGAGGAGCCAGGACATCGCGGAGCCGTAGCCGTACTCGGCGTTGCCGGTGAAGGTCTGCTCGTAGATGTACATGGCCAGGGTCTGGAACTCGTGGTCGGCGCCGCCGCGAATCAGCCCGAAGCCGTACATCAGGGGCTCGGTGAAGATCTGGAAGCCACCGATGGTGGAGATGATGACCGTGAACAGGATCGTCGGCCGGATCAGCGGCACCGTGATCTGCCAGAACTGCCGCCAGGCGGAGGCGCCGTCCAGCGAGGCCGACTCGTACAGGTCCTTCGGGATGGCCTGCATGGCGCCGAGGTAGATCAGGGCGTTGTAGCCGGTCCACCGCCAGTCGACCATGACGGCGATGGCGAACCAGGAGGCGTAGCGGTTGTCCCGCCAGGCGATCGGGTCGATACCGACGGTGCCGAGCAGCCAGTTCACCAGGCCGTACCGGTCCGCGAAGATCAGCGCGAAGATGATGCCGACCGCGGCCACCGAGGTGATGTTCGGGATCACGACGCCCATCCGCAGCAGCGTGCGGGCCCGCATCTGCCGGTTCAGCAGGTTGGCGAGGATCAGCGCCGCGATCAGCTGCGGCACCGTGCTGAGCACGAAGATGCCGACGGTGTTGTACGCCGCGTTCCAGAACTGCGAGTCCTGCAGCAGCACCCGGTAGTTCTCCAGGCCGACGAACTCCTTGGTGCCGCTGAGCAGCTCGTAGTCGAACAGCGAGACGTAGACGGTGTAGAGGACCGGGAAGAGGCCGAAGACCCCGAAGAGGATGAAGAACGGCGCTACGTAGAGGTACGGGGAGTACTTGAGGTCCCAGCGGCCGAGGCGGTACGACCGCTGGCGGCGCGCGGCGCGGGTCGGCGGCGGGGCGGCGTGCCGGGGGCGGGTGCCGACAGCAGAAGTCATTGCGGGTCCTTCCGGAGAAGAGAGGCGGCGGAGACCTCGCGGCGGCGCCCACACCCGGCGGGTGTGGGCGCCGCCGCCGGTCCGCGGGCCCCTGGCCCACGGACCGGCAGGTCACCGGCGACTCAGCTGGTCGCCTTCTTGGCCTCGTCCATCGCCTTCTTCCAGGCTTCTTCCGAGCTCAGCTGACCACGCTCGGCCGCCTGCATCTGCGGCTCGACGATGGTCTCCCAGACCTGCTGGTGCTTGGCCCCGAGGAAGACCGGCTTCATGTTCTTGACGCTGTCACCGAAGATCTTGCCGGTGGGGGCGCCGCTGAAGTAGTCGCTCGTCTTGTTCTTGAACTCCGGGTCCTCCAGGCCGGGGATGCTCGACGGCATGGCACCGGCCTCCTTGAAGGCCGCCAGGTGGCCCTCCTTGCTGGTCAGGAACTTGGCCAGCTCGTAGGCCTCCTTCGGGTGCTTCGACTGCGCCGGGATGGCCAGGTACGAGCCGCCCCAGTTGCCGCCGCCACCCGGGATCGTGGCGATGTCCCACTTGCCGGCGTTGGCCGGGCCGGACCGCTGGGCGATGACGCCCTCGGTCATCCAGGCCGGGCAGGGGATGGTGGCGAACGCCGAGTTCTTGAAGGCGGCGTCCCAGTCGGCGCTCCACCGCTGGGCCTTGGCGGTCAGCCCCTCGGCGGCCATCTGCAGACCCATGTCCCAGGCCTTGCGGACGACCGGGTTGGTGTCACCGATGAACTTGTTGTCCTTGTCGAAGAAGAAGACCTCGGAGTTCTGCATGACGTACGGCTGCATCAGGCTGGTCCCGCTGTCCAGCCAGGCCGCCTTGACCTTGCCGCTGGCCTTGAACTGCCGGCCCAGCTCGATGTAGTCCTCCCAGGTCTTGATCCGGTTGGAGACCTCCTCCCGGTCGGTCGGCAGGCCGGCCTGCTCGAACAGGTCCTTGCGGTAGCACATCGCCAGGCCACCGACGTCGGTGCCCAGTGCGATCAGCTTCTTCCCGTCCGGGGTCAGGGCGTTGTTCCACTTCCACTCCGGGAAGTTGCTCTTCAGCTCACCGGCGCCCAGGTCGAGGAGGTTGACGAACTTGTCGTGGTTCTGCACGTACTGCAGCAGCACGCCCTCCTCGAGGCCGACCACGTCGCCGGCGCCGCTGCCCGCCGCGAGCCACTGCACCAGCTTGGGCTGGAAGTCGCGCAGCTCACCCATCTTCTGGTGCTCCACCTTGATGTTCGGGTGGGCCGCCTCGAAGTCCTTGATGGCCTGGTCGTAGCCGAAGTTCTGGAAGGTCTGGATGACCAGCTTGATCTGGCCGCCCTCGCCGCCCTCGTCGTCATCGCTCTTGCTGCACGCCGCGCTGCCCAGGGCCACGCCCGTGGCAAGCGCGGCGACCGCGACGGTGCGGAGCCGACGCCTGATGACGCTCATCCCTGACCCCTCTCAGGTCGGTAACTCATGTTGTGGTGGTTCCGTGTGTGTCGACGCGCGCGTGATGCGCCAGTTCGTCCAGGTGTTCGGTTGTCAAGGTGTGACAGGTGGCATCGGTCGTGCCGGTGTCCCCCCCTCGCCCGTCGGCGGCCTTCGCGAACGGTGGTCCGCAGGCCGTCGGCGGTGCGGTTCTCACGCCGCCGACATCGCGTGTGGTTTTGGCCACACATCACCGGGAGCGCTCCCATGAGATTGCCGGGGGGTTTCCGGAGTGTCAATGGCCCAGTGGGAGCGTTCCCATTTCGTTACCGTCGGCGTCCGGTCACTCACCGCAAAGCGGGCGCTTATCGGTGAGGTAACGAACGCACCGTCCGGCGGCCGGGCACGGGCGACGAGTGTCCGGAACGACCCCGCCCGCCCCATCGGGCGGGCGCCCGCGCGTCGACCATGACGTCGCCGCCGGGCCCCGCCGGCCCGCGTGGAAGGTGGCGGTCAGGGTGTCGTGGGCAGGCGGGCCGGGGTGGCCCGGACGTAGCGGAGCAGCAGCGTGTCCCCGGCGGCCAGGACGTGCCGGAGCGCCATGTCGCGCGGCGGGCTCTGCGGCCCGGCGGTGATCCGTCCGGCGCCCGGCCCGGTCAGCATCGGTGCCACGGTCAGACACAGCTCGTCGACCAGGTCGGCGGCGGTGAGTGAGCCGAACAGGTGGGGCCCGCCCTCGCAGAGCACCTGTCCGTGGCCGCGGCGCCGCAGTTCGGCCAGTCCGACGACCGGATCGACCCGGTCATCGCCGCACCGCACCAGGTCGGCGACGGCGGCGAGGCCGGGTGGCGCGACGGCCCGGCGGTGGGTGAGCACCACCGGCCGCACCGGCGCGTCGGCGAAGACGGCCGAGGTCGGGTCGAGGTTCAGCGACCGGGAGACCACGACCAGCGTCGGGTGGTCGGGCAGGCCCAGTTCGCGACGCCAGGCCCGGCGACGCTCGTCGAGCCGGAGCGCCCGGTAGCCCTCGTGGCGCAACGTTCCCGCGCCCACCAGGAGCGCGTCGCAGAGCATCCGCAGCAGGCCGAAGACCCGCTTGTCCGGTCCGTCCGGCCCGCCGGAGAGGCCCGCGGAGTACCCGTCGAGTTCCACCGCGCCGTCGATGCTGGTGACGAAGTTCATCCGGAGCCACGGCCGGGTGGCCCGTGGATAGAGCCGGACCAGCGCCTCGTCGTCCAGTGGGCCGGTGTGAGGCTGGGGCCAGAGACGACTTATCGGGACATTATTGGTCATTCGCCCGCTGGACCGGTGACCGGAGGTACGGGTGGGGAGGTACGGTGCTGGCAGTCGCACCAGTTGCGGCCCCGGCAGTGGTCGTGCCGCGCCTCTCGGCATGCTCGGCAGATCATGCCGGTAAGCCTAAGCCGGGAGGGTGGGAGAGCGTGCCACGACGGATCTTCCAACTCAGGGTCTCGCTGGTCGACGTCACACCACCGGTGTGGCGGCGGGTACTGGTGCCGGGTGGCTACACCCTGGACCGCGTGCACCGGGTGTTCCAGTGCGCACTGGGCTGGCAGAACTGTCACCTGCACTCGTTCGACATCGACGGGGTGCAGTACGGCGAGCCGGATCCCGACGACGAGTCGACGTTTCGGGACGAGTTGGACATTCGGCTGGACGCGGTGGTCGCCAAGGGCTCGCGCTTCCGTTACACCTACGACTTCGGCGACTGGTGGGAACACGACGTCGTCGTGGAGGACGTCTTCGGCGCCGACCCCGACGAGCGGTACCCGTCCTGTACCGCCGGCGCGGGGGCCTGTCCCCCGGAGGATGTCGGGGGACCGCAGGGCTACCGCCGGTTCCTGGCCGCGCTGGCCGATCCGGAGCACCCGGAGCACGAGTCGATGCGGAGCTGGATCGGACGCCCGTTCGACCCGGCGTGCTTCGACGTCGGTCGGGCGAGCACGCTGGTCCGCCGGATGAGCTGAGCCGACCCGGGGATCGGCCGGGCCGGGATGGTCGCGCGACGCCGCACGGCTCGGGCGGTGCCCCTCGGGCCGGACACACCGACGTGCGACCCGCTCGCCGCCGCGTCGCGTGGCGCGCTGTCGTACCGGTGAGGCAGGATGCCACTCGTGTGTCGTGACCAGATCTCCGCCCTGACCAGGTGCCGACCGTCGGCGAGGCGCGCGGACCCGAGCGAGCGGGCCGCCACGTGGGACGAGCTCCGCGCGGCGAGGGGGCACCACCGGTGACCGGCGTCGAACCGGACTCCCCCGACGCCGCCGTGGGTCGCGTGCTCGGCACCGCCGACGCCACCCCACTGCAGTTCTGGACCGCGGTCACCCCCGGCGCCTACCTCCAGCTCGACGACGTGGTGGTGACCCGGCGCGAGCTGCCGGACCGGGAGCCGGTCACCATCGCCGGGGTGGTCACCCAGGTCCGGGCCCGGCACGAGGGCGCGCAGTTCGACTCGGACGTCTTCGCCATCGCCGACGGCACGCTGCCCGCCCTGGTGCAGGAGGCGGCCGAGATCACCACCACCCGGGTGGACCCGGAGCTCTACGTGCCACCCGCCCCCGGCGCCCCGGTCTACCGGGCCGAGGGCGACGCCCGGTCGGCCGCGCTGCACTTCGACCGGATGGAGCGGAAGGTGCCGATGGGGATCGGCCGGGACGGCGTGCCGGTCTACCTGAACGCCGACTTCCTGGACGGCACCCGCGGCGCGCACGTCTCGATCTCCGGCATCTCCGGGGTGGCGACCAAGACCAGCTTCGCCACCTTCCTGCTCTACTCCGTCTTCCGGTCCGGGGTGCTCGGCGCCGACACCGTCAACGCCAAGGCGCTGATCTTCAACGTCAAGGGCGAGGACCTGCTCTTCCTCGACCACCCGAACAGCCGGCTCGACGCCACGACCGTCGAGACGTACGCGAGGCTCGGGCTGCCGGTCGGGGCCTTCCCGGACGTCCGGGTCTACGCCCCGCCCCGTGCCGGTGACTCCTCCGGCACCCCGGACGTGCGCAGCCGGCTCACCGGGGTCGACAGCTTCTACTGGACTCTCGCCGAGTTCTGCGCCGACCGGCTGCTGCCGTACGTCTTCGCCGACGCCGACGACGAACGCCAGCAGTACACGATGGTGGTGCACTCGGTCACCGCCCGCCTGGCCCGGTACGCCCAGCCGGCCGACGGCGGGGTGAGCATCGACGGTACGCGGCTCCACTCCTATCCCGACCTGGTCGACTTTCTCGTCGAGCGGCTCACCGACGAGGAGACCCGTGCCGACTGGGCCGGCAGCGCGATCAACACGGGCACCGTCAACGCCTTCGCCCGACGGCTCATCGGCAGCAAGCGGGACCTGGCGGGGCTGATCCGCGGCGACCTCGCCACCCGCCGGCCGCACCGGGTCAACACCGCAGAGAGCGCCCAGGTCACCGTGGTCGACCTGCACAACCTGCCGGACCGGGCGCAGCGGTTCGTGGTCGGGGTGACGCTGAAGAGCGAGTTCGAGCGCAAGGAGAAGGCCGGCACCGCCAAACCGCTGCTCTTCGTCGTCCTCGACGAGCTGAACAAGTACGCCCCCCGCGAGGGCTCCTCCCCGATCAAGGAGGTGCTGCTCGACATCGCCGAGCGGGGGCGCTCGCTCGGGGTGATCCTGATCGGGGCGCAGCAGACCGCGAGCGAGGTGGAGCGACGGATCGTGACGAACTCGGCGATCCGGGTGGTCGGCCGGCTCGACCCGGCCGAGGCCTCCCGGCCGGAGTACGGCTTCCTCCCCGCCGCCCAGCGGCAGCGGGCGCTGCTGGCCCGGCCCGGCACGATGTTCGTCAACCAGCCCGACATCCCGGTCCCGCTCTGCCTGGACTTCCCGTTCCCGGCCTGGGCGACCCGGAGCTCGGAGGCCGGGGCTGCCCCGTCGGCGACGCTCCGCTCGATCACCCAGGCCGCCGACCCGTTCGCGGTGGTCGGCTCCCGGTCCGGGACGCTCGCCGACGACGACATCCCCTTCTGAGCCATCTGGCCCCCTGACCCTGTTGACCTCCGGAGCTTCGAGGGACGGCGTGTGAAGATCCTCCACACCTCCGACTGGCACGTCGGGAAGGTCCTCAAGGGACAGTCCCGGATCGGCGAGCAGCGGGACGTCCTCGCCCAGGTGGTCGAGATCGCCCAGGCCGAGTCCCCGGACCTGGTCATCGTCGCCGGGGACCTCTACGACACCGCCGCACCCGCCCCGGAGGCGACCCGGCTGGTCACCCGGGCGCTCTCCGCGCTGCGCCGCACCGGCGCCGAGGTGGTGGCGATCGGCGGCAACCACGACAACGGCCCGGCCCTGGACGCGCTCCGGCCGTGGGCCGAGGCGGCCGGGGTGACGTTGCGGGGCAGCGTCCGGGACAGACCCGACGACCACGTGCTGGACGGCACCACCGCCGCCGGGGAACGGTGGCGACTGGTCGCGCTGCCGTTCCTGTCCCAGCGGTACGCGGTCCGCGCCGTCGAGATGTACGAGCTGACCGCCGCCGAGGCGGTGCAGACGTACGCCGACCACGTCGCGCGGCTGCTGGGCCGGCTCGCCGAGAGCTTCGACCACGCCGACCGGGTCAACCTGGTCACCGCCCACCTCACCGTGGCCGGAGCCCGCTGCGGCGGCGGCGAGCGGGAGGCGCACACGGTGCTCAACTACGCGGTGCCGGCGACGGTGTTCCCGAGCAACGCGCACTACGTCGCCCTCGGGCACCTGCACCGGGCACAGGCCGTCCCCGGCCCGTGCCCGATCCGCTACAGCGGAAGCCCGCTGGCGGTCGACTTCGGCGAGGAGGAGAACAGTCCGTCGGTCACGGTCGTCGAGGTGGGCACCCACACCGCCGCCACCGTGCGGGAGGTGCCGATCACCGCCGGCACGCCGCTGCGGACCGTCCGGGGCACCCTGGCGGAGCTGGCCGAACTGGCCGACGACACCGCGTGGTTGCGGGTCTACGTGCGGGAGACGCCCCGCGCCGGACTGCGCGAACAGGTGCAGGACCTCCTTCCCCGGGCGTTGGAGGTCCGCATCGACCCGGAGCTGCTGCCGAAGGCGGGGACGGCCCGGGCCGCGCGGCGCACCGGCCGCTCGCCCCGGGAACTCTTCGCCGACTACCTGGCCAGCCACGGGCACGCCGACGACGGGGTCCGGGAGTTGTTCGACGAGCTCTACGAGGAGGCGACGAGGTAGTGCGTCCGCTCCGCCTCGACCTGGCCGGCTTCACCGTCTTCCGGGACGCCACCACCGTCGACTTCACCGACGCCGACTTCTTCGCCCTGGTCGGCCCGACCGGCTCCGGCAAGTCGAGCGTCCTCGACGCGATGTGCTTCGCCCTGTACGGCACCGTGCCCCGCTGGAGCAGCGCCCGGGGTCTGGCCAACGCCCTCGCCCCGTCGGCCGCCGAGGCCCGGGTCCGGCTGGTCTTCGAGTCGGCCGGCGCCCGGTACGTCGCCACCCGGGTGGTCCGGCGGGACAGCCGGGGCACGGTGAAGACCAGCAACGCCGGGTTGCAGCTGATGCCGGCGGGCTTCGACGTGACCCGACTCGACACCGGGCTGACCCCGGACGACCTCGGTGAGGTGGTCGCCGGCACGCCGGCCGAGATGGACGAGGCGGTGCTGGAGGCGGTGGG
>CALGAM010000115.1 GCA_937951935.1 uncultured Micromonospora sp.
GTCCGCCGCCGTCGGTCTCGGTGCGGGAGCCGGAGGACGGGACGGTCCCGGCGGGGACCGAGGACCCGTTCCGTCCCCGGGATCGGGCGGCGGCGCGGGCGCGCGGCCGCTTCACCCGCAACTTCGTGATCCAGGCGACGGCGGCCGAGTGGGCGTTGACGCTGCTGGCGGTGCTCCGGGGCCGGCTGGCCGAGCTGGCGGCCCCGCGGTCCGGCGCCCCGGAGATCGTCTTCTTCCAGCACGACGAGGTGCTGGTGCACTGCCCGGCGGAGCTGGCCGACCGGGTCGCCGCGGCGATGCGCCAGGCCGCGGCCGAGGCCGGCCGGCTGCTCTTCGGCGACACGCCGGTCCGGTTTCCGCTGGACGTCTCGATCGTCGACTGCTACGCGGACGCGACCTAGCAGTTTCAGTCACTGATGCGGCATAGCTCCCAAATTGTTCTGTCCTCCCAAAATAGTCCGTTTAGTGGCGATACCTGTCTCGTGTCCGCTCGTTGGGACCGGTGTGCGCGCGGCGGAAGCCGCGCGAACGATGTCGTGCGGCCTGAGCTCGCACGTACGGCGTCGCGCGGCCCGGGAGCCGTGCGACCGACGGAAGGTGACGCAACTGAGCCGAACTGCAGGGATGATCATCGCCGCGGGCGGCGGACGCCGGATCGGCGGCCCGGAGGCGTTGCTGCACCGGGGGGAACGACCCCTGGTCGACCACATGCTCGACACCATGCGCGAGGCAGGGTGCGCTCCGGTCGTCGTGGTCCTCGGCGCCGCCGCCGAACAGGTACGGGCCACCGCCGACCTCTCCGGGGCGATCGTGGCCGTCAACCGTTCCTGGGGGACCGGAATCGGGTCGTCCATCCGGCTGGGGTTGGACCAGCTGTCCGATCCGCGAACCGAGGCGGTGGTGGTGGCCCCGGTCGACATGCCGGGGCTGACGGTGGCGGCGGTACGCCGGGTGGCCGCACTGCCGTACCCGGACGCCCTGGTCTGCGCCACCTACGGCGGGCTGCGCGGGTACCCCATGCTCTTCGGTCGCCGGCACTGGGCGGGCATCGCCGCGCTCGCCAACGCCGACGTCGGAGCGCGCCCGTACCTGATGGCGCACAAGGACGAGATCGTCGACATCGCCTGTGACACCGTCGCGGACGGCAGCCGGGCGAACACTCCGGAACTGCTCGCCGCCTGGGGGTTGACCGTGCCGGTGCCCACCCAGCGGGTGGCGGTGTGAGCCGGCCCGGCCGCCGGCGTCCCGAGCGGCCGGCCCGGGGCCGGGGTCCACAGCCGTCGGCGTACCTCGGACCACACCGGCCGGTCCCGACCGGCCCGGCCGTCCACCGTCGGGGCCGGCCGGCCCCGACGCGCCCGCCGCGACGCTGACCTCACGCGGTACGCACCCTCCACCGCGACGTGGACGGGGTGGCGGCACGGATCCCGGTCGGTCCCGACGGACCCCGTCAGACCTGCCGGATCCCGATGCCGAACCCGGTCAGATCTCGATGTCGAACTGCCGCAGCAGCGAGGGGAGCAGCAGGCCGGCGGCGGAGACCAACGCGACGGCGCTGAAGACCGTCCGCAGCACGGTGGTCTCCACCTTCCCGCCGGCGGTGATGGCGATCTTGTTCGGCAGGCCGATCATCGTCCACATGCGACGCTTGATCGGGATCGGCCAGAGGAGCGGCACCCCGTTTCGGGTGATCAGGTCGCCGAGGATGTGCACGAAGCAGCCGACGCCCATGGCCAGGCCGAGCATCGGGTAGCCGCGGTCGCCCGGCAGGTGCAGGAAGGTGAAGTAGGCCGCGGCCGCCGACAGCAGCGTGATGACCACCCAGCCGGCCTTCTTCGCCCACTCGTCGAACAGGCCGCGCAACGCCAGCCCGATCATGAAGAAGAGGATGCTGATGACCGCCCACTTGCCGTAGGCGGTGCACAGCGCGGTGGTGCCCCAGCCGACCAGCACGGTGAACGGCAGGGTGTGGGTGAGGGTACGGTGGCCGTTCTCGCGGTCCGGATCCCGCTTCTGCCGGGTGGCGTGGTACACGCCGAGCGAGATCTTCTCCACCACCTCGGCGACGAAGAGCGAGACCACACCGAAGGTGCGGGCCACCGTGGCGCCGCCCTTGTTGGCGGTCACCTTCCCGGACATGTCCAGGTCGGGGAAGAGCGCCCCACCCGCGCAGACCGCGGTGCCGACGGCGATCGCCAGCGGCGACTGCTCGTAGTCGGCGAACAGGTCCAACGCCCACGAGCCGGCCAGCCAGACCGCCGCCCCGGACAGGGCATGGGATGGGCCCATCATCGTCTCGTATCCTCCCCGACGCCCAGGTGATGGCCGCAGACACTGTGCCAAACGGCGGTGCGGCGGGCAATCACCCGATGATCCACACAGACCGTCCGGCGTGTCGTGATCCGCCGGGTGGTCCACCGACGATTACGGGGGATCGGGTGGGGCCGTCCCGGACGGGCCACGCGAGGGCCGATCCTGACGGGCCGCGATGATCCCCCCGGCCCTCGCCCGAGGGCCACCGTCCTCCTGGAGGTTCCTGATGGACGATGTGCTCGTGGTCGGCGCCGGGGTGGTCGGACTGACCTGCGCGGTGCGGCTCGCCGAGGCCGGGGCCCGGGTCGGTGTGGTCACCGCGGACGAGCCGGCGCACACGGTGTCGCGGGTCGCCGCCGCGGTCTGGTACCCGACCCGGACCGATCCCGATCCCCGGGTGCTGGACTGGGCACGGCGGACCTTCGACGAACTCGCCGTGCAGGCGGAGCGGGGCGTGCCCGGCGTGGTGATGCGGCCGACCCGGATGCTGCTGCGCACGGCGGTCCCGGACGCCCCGTGGTGGTCCGCCGCCGTACCGGACTTTCGCGCCGTGCCGCCCCCGCCCGGGTACGCCGGGCAGTGGCGGTTCACGGTGCCGAGCGTGGAGATGGGGCCGTACCTGGACTGGCTGCTCGAACGGCTCGCCGGGCTGGGCGTCCCGGTCCGCCGGCAGCGGATCCGGTCTCTGCGCGAGGTGGCCGGACTCGCCCCGGTCGTGGTGAACGCGACCGGTCTGGCGGCGAGAACACTGGCCGACGATCCCGCCGTGTACCCGGCGCGGGGGCGGATCGTCCTGGTGGCCAACCCGGGCCTGGTCACCTCGGTACGCGACGAGGGGCACCCGGCCGGGCCGACGTACGTGCACCCGCGCAGCCGGGACGTGGTGCTCGGCGGCACCTTCGAGCCGAACGAGACGGCGACGACACCGGACGAGGCGGTGGCCCGGGCCATCGTGTCCCGGTGCGTGGCGTTGGTCCCGGAGCTGGCCGACGCGCCGGTCCTCGGTCAGCTCACCGGGCTGCGTCCGGCCCGGCACGGTGGTCCCCGGGTGGCGGTGGACCCGTCGGGCCCGGACGGGGTCCGCCTGATCCACAACTACGGGCACGGCGGTGCCGGGGTGACCCTGGCCTGGGGCTGTGCGGACGAGGTGGTCGCGCTGGCCGGCCGGTGACGGCTCCGGAGACCGCGGCGGGGCGGGCCGGCGTCGGTGGTGGCGTCCGGGCCGGCGCCGGCGTCCACCGGACGGTCCGCGGCGGCGGCACGCGTGGTGTGTGGTGACCCGGGCGGGCCGCCCGGAGCCGCGGTCGGGACGACGACCACGGGGGACCGTTCAGGAGACGGTCGCGGACACGTCGTCCGGGGTGCCGATCCGCGCCATCAGCGTGTTCAGCGGCTCCGGCCGCCCCAGGTGGTATCCCTGCCCCCGGTCCACGCCGAGTCGGCGCAGCACCGGGACCAGCTCGGGCCGGTCGATGTGCTCGGCCACGGTCCGCATCCCGAGCCCGTGTGCGGCCCGGACGACGGCGTCGATCAGGATCGGGTCGGAGCCGCCGTGGTCGGCGTGTCGGACGAACTCCCCGGCGATCTTCACCGTGCTGAACGGCAGGTGCTTCAGGTAGACGAAGGAGCCGTACCCGGCGCCGAAGTCGTCGAGGCTGAACCGGCAGCCGGCCGAGGTCAACGTCGAGGCGAGCCGGCGGGCCGCGTCGAGGTTCCCGATCGCCGTCGTCTCGGTGATCTCCAGGCCGAGCTGGGTGGCCGGCACTCCGGCGGCGGTCAGGGTGTCGACCACCCAGCCCCCGAAGCTCGGGTCCTCCAGCGAGCGGCTGGAGATGTTGACGTCGAAGCGCAGGTGCACCCCGGCCGCGTGGGCCGAGGCGAGCGCCCGGGCGGCGGTCTCCACCACCCACCGGTCCAGCTCGTAGATCATGTCGCCGCGTTCGAGCGCGGGCAGGAACTCGCCCGGACCGATCGGCCGGTGCTGGCCGTCCCGCACCCGCATCAGCAGCTCGTAGCTGTGAACCTGGTCGTCGGCGAGGTCGATGATCGGCTGGGCGTCCAGTTGCAGCTGCCCGGTCTCCAGGGCACGACGGACCCGCGACACCACGCGTACCCGCTCGGCGGCGAGTCGCTGCTGCTCGGGGGCGAAGAGCCGGGCGCGGTTGCGCCCCTCGCGCTTGGCCTGGTACATCGCCAGGTCGGCGTGCGCGAGCAGCAGGGTGTCGTCGTCGGCGCTGTCGAGCGGGGCCGCCCCGATGCTCAGCGTCACCCGCAGCGGCTCGTCGCGTACCGCGAGCGGGGTGCGGGCCACCAGGTCGCACAGCCCGGCGCCGATGGCGAGTGCCCGGTCGGCGTCGCAGGACGGGAGCAGAACCGCGAACTCGTCCCCACCCAGCCGGCCCAGCACCGCGTCGGTGGGAAGGTGTTCGGTCAGCAGCTGGGCGAGCATCCGGAGCACCTCGTCGCCGACGGTGTGCCCGCGCAGGTCGTTGATGTCCTTGAAGTTGTCGATGTCGAGCAGCAGCAGCGCGGCCGTCGTGCCGCCGGTGGCGGTCAGCTCGCTCATCCGGGCGGTGAGCGCCCGCCGGTTCGGCAGTCCGGTGAGCGGATCGTGCGTCGCCAGGTAGGCCAGCTCGTCCTGGGCCTGGCGGAACTCCGTGATGTCGTGCGCCGTGCCCAGCATGCGCAGCGGCCGGCCGGACTCGTCGGTGAAGACCTCGCCGTAGCACTGCAGGATCCGCATCTGTCGGCTGCCGGCGAGGTACATCCGGTGGACGTAGGTGAACGAGGAGCCGTCCCGGATCGCCCGGTCGAGGGTCTCCTCGACCAGACCGAGGTCGTCGGGGTGGACCAGCTTGAGGTAGGCGGGGTAGTCCAGGTGGGTCTCCGGGGCCAGGCCGATCATGGCCTTGAGGGTGGGGGACCAGACCACCTGGTCGGTCGGGAGGTGCCACTCCCAGGTGCCGACGCGGGCCAGTTGCTCGATGCGGTTGAGCCGCCAGGCGTAGTCGTCGGCGCGGCGCTGCGCGGTCCGCTCCTCGGTGACGTCGGCGAGCTCGTACAGCAGCGACTCCGTCCCTGCCGGCTCGGTTGCCTCCGCGGGTGCGCGCCGGCAGGTCACCCGGAGGTGGCGGGTGCTGCCGTCGGCTGCCGGGAGCCGCAGCTCCGCCGGTGGCCCGTCCGGGGCCGCGGTCGTGATCGGCAGTGTGTCGAGTGCGCCGCCGATGAGCTGCTCCAGCCGGCGCGCCGCGTCGTTGCGCCAGACGATCACACCCTGTCCCGAGGTGATCAGCAGCGGTGTCGAGACGGCGTCGAGCAGCGCGGCGAACGCACCTGGCTGTGCGGGCACTGAGCCTCCCGTGGGGGATCGGCCGGATCGGGGCAAAGCCACCAGGCGCGCACGATCGGCCGTGGGGATCGAGTGTACGGAGGTGCGCCGCCGCCGCCAACCGGTCGTACCGACCCCGGCCGACGGGCCCCGACCGACCCCGGCCCAGGGTCCGGGGCCCACCGGCGGCGCCGGGTGTGGGTTCGGCGGGCGGCGCCGGTCGTGGTCGAGGGGTCAGACGGTCTGCGGCAACGCGGTCACCCGGACCAGGTACGACATGGCCTCGGCCGGCTCCTCCCGGTACGAGATGCGCCGGATCTGCCGGTCGTCCACGTAGAGCGTGACATCGGCGAGCACCCCGAGGTGTGCCAGCCCGATGTCGGCCATCCGCCTCTTGTCCTGCAGCACCGAGCCGATGCCACCGATCAGGGCCGCCGCGTCCGCCGTCCGTCCGCCGGGCGGGCAGCGCAGGACGACGTCCAGGGCGACGGGTTCGGTCAACGGCGTCCAACCGCTGTGCTGGGCGGCGGTACAGGCGGCCTGCAGCAGTGCCCGGACCCTGGTGGCCTGGCGGTGACCGGCCGCGAGGAGGGACAGCGCCTCGGTCCTGACCGGGGGCGGGCCGCTGACCTCGAACGACAGCGTGAGCGCCCGGGTGTCCTGCACGACGGCACCTCCTTGGAACAACGATCCTGCCTGACGGATCGCGGGATGGGAACGGCGTCATCCGATCGGGATCGCACACCGATCGGTGGCGTGACCGCCGAGGGACGCGGGCGACCGGGATGTCCCGCGAGGTGCGGGACCGGCTGTCGGGAACACCGGCGTCGATCGGCGTGGCGCGCGTCCGGGGCGGGTCGGCGTCGACGGCGACCGTCGCGGGCCGGAGGTACGACCACGGTAGCGGAGGCGACGGCCGCCGGGAATACCACAGTGGACGGTGCGCTCGTCGGTGGACGGTTCGGTTCCGGGTAGCCCCGGTGAGTCGACTCACAATACGAAACGGAACCGTTCCGTTTCGAATCATGCGCCACTATCGTCGGCGCGTCAGTGAACGTTCCCGCGGCCCGGACCGCACCGCCGCGGGGTGAACGGGGGGACGTCAGCATGCAGTCAACGGACGTGCAGCCAACGGACATGCAGCCAACGGACAACACCGGACACCCGAGGCGCTGGGCGATACTCGGTGTTCTCGTCGTCAGCCTCCTGGTCGTGGTGCTGGACAACACCGTCCTGAACGTGGCACTGCGCACCCTCGCCGACCCGGTACGCGGGCTCGGCGCCAGCCAGGGCGAACTGGAGTGGTCCATCAACTCCTACACGCTGGTCTTCGCCGGGCTCCTCTTCACCTTCGGCGTCCTTGGCGACCGGTACGGCCGCAAGCGGTTCCTGCAGGCCGGCCTCGCCGTGTTCGGCCTGGCGTCGCTGGTGTCGGCGTACGCCCAGAGTCCCGGGCAACTGATCGGAACCCGCGCCCTGATGGGGATCGGCGCCGCGGCCGTCATGCCGGTGACGCTGGCCATCATCTCCAACGTCTTCGACCCCCGCGAGCGGGGTCGGGCCATCGGTGTCTGGGCCGGCGCCGTCGGACTGGGCGTGGCGATCGGCCCGGTCCTCGGCGGTGCACTGCTGGAGCACTACTGGTGGGGTTCGGTCTTCCTGATCAACGTACCGATCGTGCTGCTCGGTATGGTCGCGGTGGCGCTGCTGGTGCCGGAGTCGCGGGACCCCAGGCCCGGCCGGATCGACGCCGTCGGCGTTCTGCTGTCGGTGCTCGGCCTGGTCGCCCTCTCGTACGGCATCATCGACGGCGGTGAGCACGGCTTCGGCCGGCCGGTCGTCTGGATCACGATCGTCGCCGGCCTGGCGGTCCTGGCCGGGTTCGTCGTCCACGAGCGGCGCGTCGAGTTCCCCGCCCTGGACGTACGCCTGTTCCGGGTGCCGCGGTTCGCCGCGTCGGCGGCGGTGATCGGCCTGGTCTTCTTCGCCGCCATGGGCGTGATGTTCTTCGGCACCTTCTACCTGCAGCTCGTCCGCGGTCACAGCCCGCTGGAGACCGGTCTGCTGATGCTGCCGTTCGCCTGCGCCCAACTGGTCTTCGCGCCGTTGAGCGCCACCATGGTCAGGCGGTACGGCAGCAGGGTGGTGGCCGCGGTCGGCCTCGCGCTGACCGCGCTGGCGATGTCCCAGTTCACCCTCGCGGACGCGCGGACACCGATCTGGTACTTCGAGCTGATCCTCTTCGTCCAGGGCACCGGGATGGCGAACATCATGCCGCCGGCGACCGAGTCGATCATGTCCTCGCTGCCGCGTGAGAGGGCCGGGGTCGGCTCGGCGGTGAGCAACACCGTCCGGCAGGTGGCCGGCGCGCTCGGCGTCGCGGTGATCGGCTCCGTCCTCGCCGGGGTCTACCGTGACCGGGTCACCCCGGCCGCCCAGGAGCTGCCCGACCCGGCCAGGGAGGCCGTGCTCGAGTCGATCTCCTCGGCGTACGCCGCCGCCGAGCGGCTGGGGCCGGCCGGCCCGTCGCTGATCACCGCGGCCGACGACGCCTTCGTCACCGCCATGCACTGGGCCGCGGGACTCTCGGCGGCCGTCGCCGCGCTCGGCATCGTCGTGGCGCTGCGCTGGCTGCCCGGCCGTGCGGAGGGTGCCCGGCAGCAGCCGTCGGAGCCGAAGGAGGATCCCGAGTTGGCCGCCGTGTAACGGCCGCGACACAATGCTCGGCATGGCCGACACCACGGATGCTCCGCGGCCGCCCGGGCGGCCGCGGAGTGCCCGTGCGGACGAGGCGATCCTCGAGGCCGCGCTCGACCTGCTCGCCGAGGGCACCACCGTCGAGGCGCTCTCGATCGAGGCGATCGCCAACCGCGCCGGGGTCGGCAAGGCGACCATCTACCGGCGGTGGCCCGGCAAGGAGGCCCTGCTGCACGACGCGCTGCGCCGGCTGAAGCCCCTGCCGCCGCTCCCGCCCGGCAGGTCGGTGCGCGAGGACCTGATCGCGCTGGTCAGCGGCTCCGGCAAGCACGCCTCCGATCCGCGGGCCGGCCGGATCATTCCCTGCCTCACGCCGTTGATCCACCGCAGCCCGGACCAGTACCGGCTCTACCAGGAGATGGTCGAGCCGCGGCGGCAGCTGCTCCGGGAGGTGCTCCGTCGGGGTATCGCGCTGGGGGAGATCCGCGCCGACCTCGACATCGAACTCGCCGTGTCGCTCCTGACCGCCCCGCTGATCATGCAGCGGGTGCTGCGCGCCAACCCGCACCTCGACGAGCGCGACCTTCCGACCCGCCTCGTCGACATGGTCATCGCCGGCATCGCCCCCCGCTGACCCGGCCCGGCCTCCGTCCGTCAGCGGCGCGGCCCCACACCGGCGTCGGCGGCGTCCGCGTCTCCGGTGGGGTCGCCGCGGCCGGTGGCGTGATCCGGTCGGGGCGTGTCGCCGCCGAAAGCGTCACCGCCGGCCGCTAGGGTGTCGAACACGTGTACGTGGTGTGGGAGGGGGCGGCGTGCGGGTGATCGGCGTCGACCCGGGACTGACCCGGTGTGGGGTCGGTGTGGTCGAGGGGAGGCCGGGGCGGCCCTGCACCCTGGTCGCCTACTACGTCATCCACACCGACCCGGAGGACGATCTGGCCCTGCGGCTGCTGCACCTCGACACCACGCTGACCCGGCTGGTCGCCGAACACCGGCCGGGCAGCGTCGCCGTGGAGCGGGTGTTCAGCCAGCACAACGTCCGCACGGTGATGGGGACCGCGCAGGCCAGCGCCGTCGCCGTACTGGCCGGTGCCCGCGCCGGGCTGCCGGTGCAGACGTACACCCCGAGCGAGGTGAAGGCGGCGGTGACCGGCTCGGGCCAGGCCGACAAGGCGCAGATGACGGCCATGGTCACCCGGCTGCTGCGGATGGACGCCCCACCCCGGCCGGCGGACGCCGCCGACGCGCTGGCGCTGGCCATCTGCCACATCTGGCGGGGAGGCACCCGGGCGAAGCTGTCGGCGGCGGCCGACGCGGTTCGGATCCGGGGTGGGGCGCCCGGGGTGGCCGCGAGCGAGCAGAATGCCCGGGGTCGGGCCGCGTACGGTGCGGCGCAGCGCCGACCGGGGCGGAGGCAGCAGGAGGGAGCGGGATGATCGCGAGCGTGCGGGGAGTGGTCGCCGGCCTGTCCCCGGAGAGCGCGGTGATCGAGGTGGGCGGGGTCGGCCTCGCGGTGCACTGCACGCCGGGCACCCTGGCCGGGCTGCGGATCGGTGCGTCCGCCCGGTTGGCCACCAGCCTGGTCGTCCGGGAGGACTCGCTCACCCTGTACGGCTTCGCCGACGACGACGAGAGGCAGCTGTTCGAGCTGTTGCAGACCGCGAGCGGCGTCGGGCCCCGGCTGGCCCAGGCGGTGCTCGCCGTACACAGCCCGGACGTCGTGCGCAAGGCGATCGCGAACGGCGACACGGCGACCCTGACCCGGGTCCCCGGCATCGGCAAGAAGGGGGCCGAGCGGCTGGTCCTGGAGTTGCGGGATCGGATCGGGCCGGTGCCGGTGGGTCCGGACGGAGCGGCCGGGGTCACCGGTGGCGCCTGGCCGGAACAGGTGCGCCAGGCGCTGGTCGGGCTCGGTTGGACCGCCGCACAGGCCGACCAGGCCGTGGCGGCGGTCGCGGAGACCATCGACGGCGAGGTCCCCCCGGTCCCCACCCTGCTGAAGCAGGCCATCCGGATGCTCGGCAAGACGCGGTGACCGCGTCCGTGGACCGACCAGGCGTGGTTCGTGACTACCCGATGTCCGGCACGAGCAGGGAGACAGCGTGACCGAGCGGAGCGAGGGCCTCGTCTCGGCGTACGCCAGCGACGCCGAGCGGGACGCGGAGATCAGCGTCCGGCCGAAGCGGCTGGCCGACTTCATCGCCCAGCAGCGGGTTCGCGACCAGCTCGAGCTGCTGCTGCGCGGCGCCATGGGGCGGGGCACCCCGCCCGACCACATTCTCCTGTCGGGGCCGCCCGGGCTCGGCAAGACCACCCTGGCCAACATCGTCGCCGCCGAGCTGGGCACCGGTATCCGGGTCACCAGCGGTCCGGCGATCGAGCGTTCCGGCGATCTCGCCGCGATCCTGACCAGCCTCGCCGAGGGTGACGTCCTGTTCATCGACGAGATCCACCGGATCGCCAGGCCGGCCGAGGAGCTGCTCTACAGCGCGATGGAGGACTTCCGCATCGACGTGGTGGTCGGCAAGGGCCCGGGGGCGACCGCGATCCCGCTGGATGTCGAGCCGTTCACCCTGGTCGGGGCGACGACCCGGTCGGGACTGCTGACCGGTCCGATGCGGGACCGGTTCGGCTTCGTGGCGCATCTCGACTTCTACACCCCGGAGGAGCTGGACCTGCTGGTGCAGCGCTCGGCGCGGATCCTCGGGGTGCCGATCACCCCGGAGGGCTCGGCGGAGATCGCCAGCCGTTCCCGGGGGACGCCGCGGATCGCCAACCGGCTGCTGCGCCGGGTCCGCGACTTCGCCGAGGTCCGGGCCGACGGCACGGTGACCCGCGAGGTCGCCCGGGCCGCGCTTCAGGTGTACGACGTCGACGAACTGGGGCTCGACCGCCTGGACCGGGCGGTGCTGACCGCCCTGGTCGACACGTTCAAGGGCGGGCCGGTGGGGCTCTCGACGCTGGCGGTGGCGGTGGGGGAGCAACCGGACACCGTGGAGGAGGTCTGCGAGCCGTTCCTGGTCCGGGCCGGGCTGATCGCCCGGACGCCCCGGGGCAGGGTGGCGACGGAGGCCGGATGGCGTCATTTGGGGCGTACACCACCTAGTGGTACCTTTGGGCAGGTAGCAACGCCCATGCCCGACCTGTTCTCCGCCGAGTCAGCCGAGCCGTGATCCGACCGTGATCCGTGCCGCATTCGGTGTTCTCAGGCACAGGGACTAGACTCGCCGCGGTTTGACAGGACGTGAGATCCTGCCTCCGCTCCGGCAACCCCATGTCGCGACGAGGCCGACGGGAAGGTCATAGACAGTGCCTTTGGCAACAAACAACACCGGTGGGGCCGGCAGCCTGATGCCGATCCTCATGATCGTCCTGCTCTTCGGCGTCATGTACTTCATGATGATCCGACCGCAGCAGAAGCGGCGTCGCGAGGCGGAGCAGATGCAGGCCTCCCTCGGACCCGGGGACGAGGTGGTCACGATCGGCGGCCTGTACGGCACGGTCACCGGTGTCGATGACGAGACCGTGATGTTGGAGATCGCGCCGGGGGTCCAGACTCGTTACGCGCGGCCGGCGATCGCCCGGGTGGTCAACCGGGCGGAGCGGGTCGAGCAGGTGCCGGACGAGGTTGAGGCCAAGGAGTGACCGACCCCGACGAGGGTCGATTTCAGTATCGAAGATAATGGATTGCCGTGCCGGTGGACGACCGCCGGCGCGGTCCACGCGTCGCCGGATGGGCCGGCGACCGACTCGCCGCCCAGAACCAGCGGCCAAACGGCGCAGGGAGACAGGACAACGTGGCACCACCTCAGGGACAGATGCGACCCGGGCGGCACCTGGCCGTACTCGGGTTGATCTTCGCCGTCCTATACCTTCTGGTGTTCTTCGGGGCAGATGCCAAGGGTAGCTGGACCGATCGGCTCCAACCGAAGCTCGGTTTGGACCTCGTCGGCGGGACCCGGATGACCCTGGAGGCGGCCACCGAGGCCGGCCAGGCGCCGTCGGCGGAGGCCCTGGAACGGGCGCGGCAGATCATCCAGGCGCGGGTCGACGGGCGCGGTGTCGCCGAGGCCGAGGTGGTCACCGACGGCAACCGGAACATCGTGATCTCGGTGCCGGGGCAGAACGCCGACCTCACCGACATCGGCACCCCGGCCGAGTTGCGGTTCCGCAAGGTGCTCAAGACCACCGACGGCGTGGCCCCGTCGGTCACCCCGACACCGTCTGACAGCCCGTCATCCGGGGCGAGTGCCTCCCCGTCCGCGGGTGCCTCCCCCTCCGGCAGCGCGAGCCCGACCGCGACCACGTCGCCGTCCGGTGGCGGCCAGGGCGGTGGCGCCCCGGCCTCCCCGTCCCCGTCCCCGTCGCCGAGCCCGTCGGCGTCGGCGAGCCCGTCGCCGACCCCGTCGAGTGGCTCGGTGGTGGATCCCGCCACCCAGACCTTCGAGGAGCAGCGGGCCGCGGTGGAGCGGAAGGTCGGTGCCGAGGCGTGGGCGGCGGCGAACGGGCTGCAGGCCCCGGCGGACTTCAGCGCCGACCCGGCACTGGCCGAGAAGCTCAAGCCGTTCGCGGACCTGACCCCTGAGGAGATCCGGGTCCTGCCCCCGAACATCCAGTTCAACGTCCCCACCATCACCTGCGAGAAGCTGGACGAGCGCGCGCCGGGTTCGATCAAGGACGAGAACCAGCAGGTCGTGGCCTGCGAGAGCGGCCAGTTCAAGTACTTCCTCGACGTCGCCAAGGTCCTCGGCACGGATGTCGAGGACGCCGACGGGGTGTTCGACCAGAGCAGGAACGAGTGGGTGGTCAGCCTGGACTTCAGCGGTGACGGGCAGAAGAAGTGGACCGCCCTGACCCGCGAGGCCTACAACAACGAGGGCGGGGCCTGCGAGCAGGCGGCGCTCGGCGACGATGGGCGCTGCCGGGTGGCCGTGGTGTTGGACAACCAGGTCATCTCCTCGCCGGAGATCCAGGGTGTCCTCACCGGTGACTCGCAGATCACCGGCAACTTCAACGCCGCCACCGCCAACGAGCTGGCCAGCCAGCTCCGCTACGGCGCCCTGCCGCTGACCTTCACCCCGCAGGAGGCGCAGAACATCACCGCCACCCTGGGCACCGAGCACCTGCGGGCGGGTCTGCTCGCCGCCGGGATCGGCATGCTGCTGGTGGTCATCTACGCGTTCTTCTACTACCGGCTGCTCGGCTCGGTGATCTTCCTGAGCCTGGTCCTCTCCGGCCTGCTGGTCTTCGGCGCGCTGGTGGTGCTCGGCCGGCAGATCGGGTTCACCCTCACCCTGGCCGGGATCGCTGGTTTCATCGTCTCGCTCGGTGTCGCCGCGGACTCCTTCGTCATCTACTTCGAGCGCCTGAAGGACGAGATCCGGGATGGCCGCAGCCCGCGCAGCGCGGTGCCCCGGGCCTGGGCGCGGGCCCGCCGGACGATCATCTCGGCGAACGCGATCTCGATCATGGCGGCCGTGGTGCTCTACCTGGTCTCGGTCGGTACGGTGCAGGGCTTCGCCTTCGCGCTCGGCCTGGCCACCATTCTCGACCTGGTCGTCGTCTTCCTGTTCCGGCACCCGATCATGACGTTGTTCGCGCGCACCCCGGCGTTCCTGTCGCCCCGGGTCAGCGGACTCGGTCGGGCCCTGCGGGACCGGACCGACGAGCCGAAGTCCGGCAAGCCGCGCGTGAAGGAGGCCTGATATGAGCAGCAGCGGTCTTGCCAGCCGCCTGTACCGCGGCGAGGCCGGTCTGGAGATCGTCCCCAAGCGTCGGCTCTGGTTCAGCATCTCCGGCGTCCTGGTGCTGCTGGCGGTCCTGAGCATCGTCCTGCAGGGCTTCAGCCTCGGCATCGAGTTCAAGGGCGGCAACGAGTTCCAGGTGCCCACCAGCGTCGGCACCATGCAGCGGGCCGAGGAGGTCGTGGAGGCCGCCCTGGCCAAGCAGACGACGGACGACGGTCCGGCCGAGGTGGTGTCGAGCCAGCGGGTCGGCGACGCGACGTACCTGTTCCGGACCTCACCGCTCAACCAGCAGCAGGCCGACGAGGTCCGGGCCGACATCGCCGAGGCGTTCGGCATCCCGGTCGACGAGGTCAGCGACAACCGGGTGAGCGCCGCCTGGGGTAGCCAGGTCACCGAGCGGGCCCTGATCGGTCTGCTGATCTTCGTGGCGCTGGTCACCGCGTACCTGGTGATCCGCTTCGAGGCGCGGATGGCGGCCGCCGCCGTCGCGGGCCTGTTGCTCAACCTGGTGCTCACCGCCGGGGTCTACTCGGCGATCGGGTTCGAGGTCACCCCGTCGACGATCGTCGGCTTCCTCACCATCCTCGGTTTCGCCCTGTACGACACGGTCGTGGTCTTCGACAAGATCCAGGAGAACACCCGTGGCATCACCGGGGGCACCACCCAGACGTACGCCGAGGCGTCCAACCTGGCGCTGAACCAGACCCTGATGCGCTCGATCAACACCTCGGTCGTGGCGCTGCTGCCCGTGGGTGGTCTGCTCTTCATCGGTGCGGGCCTGCTCGGCGCGGGCACCCTGAAGGACCTCGGTCTGGTGCTCTTCGTCGGTATGGCCGCCGCGTTCTTCTCGTCGATCTTCCTGGCGACGCCGCTGCTGGTGACGCTCAAGGAGCAGGAGCCGCGGATCAAGTCGCACACCCAGCGTGTCCTCGCCCGCCGGGCGGGCGGCGGCCGGGACGGGGCGACGCGGCGACAGGCCGGCCGCCGGGCCGGTGCCGCCACCGAGGCGGCGGCGGAGGAGGCCCCGGCGGCCGACGCCGCCGCCGACACCGAGCAGGCCGCGCTCGCGGCTGCGGCGCCCGCGGCGCCCAGGGTGGGTGCTCGGCCGTCCGGCGGCAAGCGGTCCGGCTCCGGCGGCGGTCGGGGTGGCCGCGCCGGTGGCAACCGGTCCGGCAAACGCCGCTGAGGCTCGCGGCGGCCGCCTCCCGCGGGGTCACCGCCGGGAGGCGGACACGGGCGACGAACGGAGATCGGGCGTCCGCCGGGTTGGCCGGCGGACGCCTTCGCCTGGAAAGGACAGAGCGTGACGGAGACGTCCACCGAGGTACGCGGGGACAGCGGCCCGGCGACCGCACGGTTGGTGGCCAGCCGGGTGATCGACGTGCCCGACTTTCCCAAGCCGGGCATCGTCTTCAAGGACCTGATGCCGCTGTTCGCCGACGGAGCGGCGTTCCGGACGGTGGTCGACGGCATCGTCGAGCACTACGGCCGGGACTCGTTCGACGTGGTTGTCGGGATCGAGGCCCGGGGCTTCGTGCTCGCGGCCGCGATCGCGTACGCCGCGGGTGTCGGCGTGGTGCCGGTGCGGAAGGCCGGCAAGCTTCCCCGGGCCGCCTACGCCGCCTCGTACGCCCTGGAGTACGGCGAGGCGACGCTGGAGGTGCACCAGGACGCCTTCACCGCCGGGCACCGGGTTCTGGTGGTCGACGACGTGCTCGCCACCGGGGGGACGGCCAAGGCCACGCTCGAGCTGGTCGAGCGGGCGGGCGGCACGGTGGCGGGCTTCAGCGTGTTGCTGGAGCTGGGCTTCCTGAAGGGGCGGGAACGGCTGGCGCCCATGCCGGTTCATGCCCTTCTGACGGTGTAGGTCACCTTTGTCTGCCTCACCTGACCTGGATGTCCGGAGGAAGGTCACGAGGCCGGTGAGCCGGGTACCATTGCCGTTCGTGGTCGGATGCCGTGTCGTGCGTCCGGCTGTGGCGCGGGACGGGACCGACCGGCTACGGTCGGCTCATTTCCCGGCGAGGTGGTGAGGAGGCCGGTGTCCCACGATGTCGCCCCTCCGGCGGAGGGTACGGTGCGTCCCAGCAACCAGTCTGATGGTGCGACCAACGCCGTGACGAGCGTGGACGGTAACGCAGGGCCGACCACCGGCGCCGTGCCGCCGGGGCGGGCCGCCGCTCCGGTCGACCTGACACCGGTCGCCACCGACCGGCGGGCCGCCGGCGGGCCCGGCCCGGGTTCCGCCGGTGACGTTCCCGGTGGTGGCGCTCCGGGGGCGGCGGGCGCTCCCGGTGGTCAGGCCGCCGCGAACTCCGGTGCCCCGGTGCGGACCGACCGCGCGGGGGAGGGTACGGTCACGCCGGGTCCGGCCCGGGCCACGGGTACGCCGGAGGCGGCCCCGCCGGCGAACGGGGCGACATCGACCGCCCCCACCTCTTCGTCCACCACCACGTCCCGCGGCTCCACGTCGGGTTTCGCCCTGGCCAACGCACCCACCGGCCGTCGGGTCCGGGCGCGGCTGGCCCGGTTCAACGCTCCCTGGCAGACGCCGCAGGTCAGCGAGGTGCTGGAGCCGCTGATCGCGACCCACCGGGCGTCCCACCCCAAGGCCGACGCCCGGTTGCTCCAGCGTGCCTTCGACACGGCCGCCCGGTGGCACTCGGGGCAGTACCGCAAGTCGGGCGACCCGTACATCACGCATCCGTTGGCGGTCGCCACCATCCTGGCGAACCTGGGGATGGACACCACCACCCTGGTCGCGGCCCTGTTGCACGACACCATCGAGGACACCGACTACACCCTGGAGCAGATGCGCGACGAGTTCGGTGCCGAGGTCGCGCTGCTGGTCGACGGTGTCACCAAGCTCGACAGGGTGAAGCTCGGAGACGCGGCCAAGGCGGAGACGATCCGCAAGATGGTCGTCGCGATGGCCAAGGACCCCCGGGTCCTGGTGATCAAACTGGCCGACCGGCTGCACAACATGCGGACCCTGACCTTCCTCCCGCAGGCGAAGCGGGAGCAGAAGGCCAAGGAGACCCTGGAGATCCTCGCCCCGCTGGCGCACCGGCTGGGGATGAACACGATCAAGTGGGAACTGGAGGACCTGGCCTTCGCCAACCTCTTCCCCAAGCGGTACGAGGAGATCAACCGGCTGATCGGTGAGCACCAGCCGCAGCGCGAGGCGATGTTGCGGCAGGTGACCCAGAAGGTGCAGGCCGACCTGCGCGCCGCCAAGATCAAGGCGGAGGTCACCGGGCGGCCGAAGCACCTCTACTCGATCTACCAGAAGATGATCGTGCGGGGTCGGGACTTCCGCGACATCTACGACCTGATCGGCGTCCGCATCCTGGTCGACACGGTACGCGACTGCTACGCGGCACTCGGGGTGATCCACGCGAACTGGCAGCCGGTTCCCGGCCGGTTCAAGGACTACATCGCGATGCCGAAGTTCAACATGTACCAGTCGCTGCACACGACCGTCATCGGGCCGAGCGGCAAACCGGTCGAGATGCAGATCCGCACGTACGCCATGCACCGTACGGCCGAGTTCGGCATCGCCGCCCACTGGAAGTACAAGGAGAAGAAGGGCGAGACGATCGTCGGCCCGCCGGCGCACATCGACGACATGACCTGGCTGCGGCAGCTGCTGGACTGGCAGCGGGAGGCGGCCGACCCCAGCGAGTTCCTCGACGCGCTGCGGTTCGACCTCTCCAGCCAGGAGGTGTACGTCTTCACGCCCAAGGGCGACGTGATCCCGCTGCCCACCGGCTCCACGCCGGTGGACTTCGCCTACGCGGTCCACACCGAGGTCGGGCACAAGTGCATCGGCGCGCGGGTCAACGGCAAGCTGGTGCCGCTGGAGTCGACGCTCTCCAACGGCGACGTCATCGAGATCTTCACCTCGAAGTCCGACACCGCCGGGCCGAGCCAGGACTGGCTGGGGTTCATCAAGAGCCCGCGGGCCCGGACGAAGATCCGCCAGTACTTCAACAAGGAGCGCCGCGAGGAGGCGATCGAGGCCGGTAAGGACGCGATCGTCAAGGCCATGCGGAAGCACGGCATGCCGCTACAGCGGATGCTCACCCACGACAACCTGACGACGATCGCCCGGGACCTGCACCTGGCGGACGTCGCCTCGCTCTACGCCGCGGTCGGCGACGGCCAGGTGTCGGCGCAGTCGGTGGTCCAGCGCCTGATGGCGGGGTACGGCGGCGAGGAGGGCGCGGTCGAGGACATCGCCGAGACCACGGTCCCCACCCGTCCGCCGCGCCGCACCGGCAGCAGCGGCGACCCCGGAGTGGTGGTCCGTGGGGTCAGCGACGTGTGGATCAAACTCGCCCGTTGCTGCACCCCGGTCCCGCCCGACTCGGTCTTCGGCTTCGTGACCCGCTCCGGCGGGGTGAGTGTGCACCGGGACGACTGCGCCAACGCGGAGAACCTGCGGGTGCAGACCGAGCGCATCGTCGAGGTGAACTGGCAGCTCACATCCGCGTCGACCTTCCTGGTCTCGATCCAGGTCGAGGCGCTCGACCGGCACAAGCTGCTCGCCGACGTCACCCGGGTCCTCTCCGACGAGCGGGTCAACATCCTCTCCGCGACGGTCACCACGACCCGGGACCGGGTGGCGGTGAGCCGGTTCAGCTTCGAGATGGCCGACCCGAAGCACCTCGGGCACCTGCTCGCGGCGGTCCGCAAGGTCGACGGCGTCTTCGACGCGTACCGGGTCACCTCCGGCGCCTGAGGACCCCGTACCGGCGTCGCCTCCGGCGCCTGCCGCCCACGCCGCGGCCCCGGACACGAGAAGGCGTCCGGCTCCGCGCGGAGCCGGACGCCGTGGCCTCGGTGACGCCCCGTCAGCCGACCGGTTCGCTCATGGTCAGGCTCTTGATGATGACCTCCTTCTTCGGGTGGCCACCACCGGCCTGCTGGCTGAAGGCGCCGTCGTCGCCGGCCGCGCCGACCTCGGCCACCAGGTCCAGCCCCTTGGTCACGGTGCCGAGCACGGTGTACGAGGCGGGCAGCTGGGAGTCGCCGTAGACGATGAAGAACTGGCTGCCGTTGGTGCCGGGGCCGGAGTTGGCCATCGCGATGATCCCGGCGGGGTAGGGCGGGCGCTTGTCCGTCGGGAGGTTCTCCTCGGCGAACCGGTACGCCGGGCCGCCGGTGCCGTCGCTCTCCTTCCAGTCGCCGTCAGCCTTGACGCTCGGGTCACCGCACTGCAGCACCTGGATTCCCTGGGTGACCAGCCGGTGGCACTTGGTGTTGTCGAAGAACTTCTGCTCGGCCAGGTGGGTGAAGCTGGCCGCCGTGCAGGGCACGTCGCGCAGGTTCAGCTTCGCGGTGATCTGTCCGAGGTTGGTGTCGATCGTCATGATCTGGCTGCCGGTGTTCTTGACCGTGGTCGGCGGCAGCCCGACGTCCTTGGTCGTCTCGGTGCGCTGGTCGGACGGGACCTCGGTCCAGGTGCAGGTGGTGGTGCCCGCCTGGTTCGCCGTCTGCTCGTCGTCACCGAGACTCGCCACGAGCCACACCGTGCCGGCGACCACCAACAACAGTGCCACGCCCCCGCCGATGGCAGCCTGTAGCTGACGGCGCTTGCGGGCCGCTGCTGCGCGCTGGGCCATCTCACGTTCCAGTCTTGCCCGCGCCGCGGCGCGTTGCCGCTCTCTGGTCGACGTCACGGTGGCTCCTCCTGGACTATGTGCCGCGCGCGGCCGGGCGTGCCGCGCGGCGGGGTGGTCTGGGGTGTTCTCAGGACTGGCCCGCGCCGGTCGGGCTGGCCGACGGCGACGTCGTGGGCGTCGGCGTCGCGCTGGGCGGTGCCGACGTCGGGTCACCCGAGGACGGCTCACCGACGGTGAGGCTCTGGATCACGATGTCGTGCTTCGGCTTCACCTTGGCGCCGGAACCATTGTCCACGGTCTCCATGTTGCCGATCTTCTTGATCACGTCCATCCCCGACGTGACCGTACCGACGATCGAGTACATCGGCTCGGTGGGGTTGTAGTCCTTGAAGAAGATCAGGAACTGGCTGCCGTTGGAGCCGGGCGGGAAGCCGATCATCGCCACGGTGCCGGCGGGGTAGGCCGGCTCGGAGTCGGCGGGCGCGGTGGCCGACGGGCTCGCCGACGGACTGGCGGACGGACCGTCCGACGGGCTCGCCGACGCGCTCTCCGACGGGCTGGGCTCGGGCCCCTCGGGCACGTTCTCGTCGTAGAAGGTGTACGTCGGACCGCCGAACCCGGTGCCGCTCGGGTCACCGCAGCGCAGGGCCCCCTCGGTGGTGATCTCGTGGCACTTCGTGTCGTTGAAGAACTGCTGGCCGGCCAGGTAGGTGAAGCTGGCGGCGGCGCACGGCGCGGCGGCCAGGTCGAGCTGCACGGTCACCGGCTCACCCTGGTTCGTGGTGATCGTCATCGGCCGGGTGCCGCTGGTCGGCAGGTCGCGGGTGGGCGGGGTGCCGACGTCCTTGAGGTTCGTGTTGGACTGCCCGTCCTGTTTGGTCCAGGTGCAGATGTCCATCGCCGAGGGGTTGGTGGTGGGCTTGCGGTCGAAGCCACCGAGTGCCCAGAACGAACCGAGCGCGAGCAGCACCAGCGCCAGGGCCGAGCCGATGGCGGCTCGGATCTGCCGCTTGCGGCGGGCGGCGGCCGCCCGCCGGGCCATCTGGCGTTCGAGCTTGGCCCGTGCCAGTTTCCGCTGCCGGTCCTTGCTGGAAGCCACTCGTGCTCCCCTCCCTGTGCCGCTGGTCGTCCGACCCCTGCTCGCCGTTCCCGGTGGTCCGGCCGAGGCGCTGGCGCGGCCGCGGCGTCACGTGCGCCACGCCACACGCCCGCCAGAGTGTACGGGTACCGGCTGGGAAAGTCGTGTACGAGGTCACCCGAAACCATCGGAGATTATCACTGCCAATCCGGTGTTCTCACGGGCTGGCGCACACGGGCGTGTCGGCGCAGCACGGGACGGATAGGGTAGGCGCAGCAACCGTGGAGGGAAGGGAGCGCACGTGCTCGTCGCCGGCTTCCCCGCGGACGCCTTCGGCACCAACTGCTACGTGGTGGCCACGGCGCCCGGGGAACAGTGTGTCGTGGTCGACCCCGGCATCGGGGTGCTGGACCGGCTCGACGCGGTGCTGGCGGAGCATCGGCTGCGGCCGGCCGCGGTGTTGCTGACCCATGGTCATCTCGACCACACCTTCTCGGTCGCGCCGGTCTGCGGCGCCCGGGGGATCACCGCCTACGTGCATCCGAACGACCGAGAGCTGCTCGCGGACCCGGCCAAGGGGCTCTCCGCCGACCTCGCCGCGCTCTTCGGCGGGCGCCTGCCGTACGCCGAGCCGGAGGACGTCGCCGAACTGACCGACGGCATCACGCTCAACCTGGCCGGTCTGGAGATCACCGTCGACCACGCCCCGGGCCATACCGGCGGGTCGGTGCTGTTCCGGCTGCCGGGCGCGGGCTCGGCCGTCCGGTCCGACCTGCCCCTTCCACCCGGCGTGGACTGGGCGGCGGAGCAGATCTGCCTGGCGGGCGACGTTCTGTTCGCCGGTTCGATCGGCCGCACCGACCTGCCGGGCGGCAGCCCGCTGGCGATGATGAGAAGCCTGCGGGAGAAGATCCTCCCGCTCGCCGACGACACCATCGTGCTGCCCGGCCACGGCCCCGCGACCACCATCGGCCGCGAGCGGACGAGCAACCCGTACCTGGTCGAGGCGGCTGCTTCCGCCGGTCCGGGCTGGGCCGCGTCCACCCGAGGCTGGTAGTCCCCGCTCGCGCCGCGACGCGCGAGATCCGACAGGAGCACCCGAGCACCATGAGCAAGCCACGACCGATTTCCGGCTTTCCCGAGTGGGCGCCGCCGCAGCGGATGATCGAGCAGTACGTCCTCGACCGCATCCGCACCACCTTCGAGCTCTACGGTTTCGCGCCGCTGGAGACCCGGGCGGTGGAGCCGCTGGAGCAGTTGCTCCGCAAGGGGGAGACCTCCAAGGAGGTCTACCTGATCAGCCGGCTGCAGGAGGAGGGCGGCCCGTCCGTCGGCGAGGGCACCCTGGGCCTGCACTTCGACCTGACCGTG
>CALGAM010000116.1 GCA_937951935.1 uncultured Micromonospora sp.
TCGCAGTATGACTCGAAACATTGCAAGTCACAAGAGCGACAGTTCTCGATCAATCGCCGGCGTGGCGGCGTGCGGCCTGGTCGCGTTCTTCGCCGACGGCCTCGCGGGCGGTCCCGGCCGGTCGGGGGGGCGGAGGGTGTGCGGCATGGCGGGGCCGGCCTGCCGCGGGGGGGAGGCCGGGAATGCCTGACGTGCTGCAGGAGCGAGCCGGGGTGCCGGTCCTGGTCTGCGACCCGGCCGGACCGCCGATCACCACCGTGGAGGACGCGCTCGACCTGATCGGCGAGGCCCTCCTCGGCGCCGAGGTGGTGGCCGTTCCCGCGGAGCGGTTCGACGAGCGCTTCTTCTCGCTCGGCACCCGGTTCGCCGGCGAGGTGATGCAGAGGTTCGTCAACTATCGGCTGCGCCTGGTGGTGGTCGGCGACATCTCGCGACACCTCGCGGCCAGCTCCGCCCTCCGCGCCCTCGTCCACGAATCCAACCAGGCCGGCCACGTCTGGTTCGTGCCCGACCTCGACACGCTCGACAGGCGGCTCGGCGCCGGCACCGCTCGCCCCGCGCGCCGTACCGGTGGCCCTGGCGAGGACCGGCGCCCGGCGTGACGACGACGCACCCGGTGTCCCGCGACGGTGCGGGCGTCATCGCCGTGACCAGGGCGGTCCAGGAGGAGGGCACCTCCCTGCCGGTGGTGGGAGGGGGCCCCGCGACCGGAGGCGACGCCGCACGCCCCCGCTGACCGTCGGCCGGGCGCGCCCGGCGGGGGACGCCCGGCGGGTCGGGAGGAAGCGCGGCGTCACCCCGGACGGGTACGGTGAGCGCCGTCCGCCGGACCGGAGCGGGACCTTCCGTCCCTCACACAGGAGTAGCGATCGTGGACCGCACCTTCCAGGTCGACCTGCGCGGCGTGGTCGACCTGCTCAGTCACCACCTGTACGGCAGCCCGCGGGTCTACGTCCGGGAGCTGCTGCAGAACGCGGTGGACGCCATCACCGCCCGCCGGGCCGCCGAACCGGCGGCGCCGGCCGTCGTCCGGATCGAGCCGCCCGAGATGACCGGTGACGGCACGCTGCGGGTGCACGACACCGGCATCGGGCTGACCGAGGCACAGGTGCACGAACTGCTCGCCACCATCGGCCGTAGTTCCAAACGGGACGAACTCGGCTTCGCCCGGCACGAGTTCCTCGGACAGTTCGGCATCGGGCTGCTCTCCTGCTTCCTGGTCGCCGACGAGATCCGGGTCCAGACCCGGCACGGTGACGAGCCGACCGTGCTGTGGACCGGCTACGCCGACGGCCGCTACCGGGTCGAGCTGGCGGGGCCGGGCGCCTCCCGGGCCGAACCGGGGACCACCGTCACGCTGACGCCGCGTCGCGGCGCCGAGCAGTGGCTGACCACCCCGACCGTGACCGAGTTGGCCCGGCTCTTCGGGTCGCTGCTGCCGATCCGGGTCTACGTCGGGGACGTGGAGACCACCGCCGGACCGCCGCCGTGGTCACCGGCCGCCGGCGCGTCGCCGGCGGACCGCCGGGAGCGCCTCGTGGCCTACGCCCGCGAGGTGCTCGGCTTCACCCCGTTCGACGTCGTCCCGCTGTCGGTGCCGGAGGCGGGGCTGACCGGGGCGGCGTTCGTCCTTCCCACGCCGGTGAACCCGGCGGCCCGGGCCGGGCACCGGGTCTACCTCAAGCGGATGCTGCTCGCCGAGGGCGCCGAGGGGCTCCTGCCGGACTGGGCGTTCTTCGCCCGCTGCGTCGTCGACGCCAGCGAGCTGCGCCCCACCGCCAGCCGGGAGGCCCTCTACGAGGACAGCCTGCTGGAGAGCACCCGGGAGGCGCTCGGCGACCAGCTCCGGGGATGGCTGGTCCGGCTCGCCGACAGCAGCCCGCTCCGGCTCGCCGAGTTTCTCCAGATCCACCACCTCGGGGTGAAGGCGCTGGCGCTGCACGACGACGAGATGCTCCGGCTGGTCGAGCGCTGGTGGCCGATGGAGACCAACACCGGGCAGACCACGCTCGCCGAGTTCCGCGAACGGCACGGCCTGATCCGGTACGCCGCCAGCGTCGACGAGTTCCGACAGCTCGCCGCGGTGGCGGCGGCGCAGGACGTGGCGGTGGTCAACGCCGGGTACACGTACGACACCGAGATCATCGAACGACTGCCCCGGGTCGACCGGTCGATCCTGATCGAGCGGCTGGAACCGAGCGACCTCACCACCCGGTTCGACGTCCTCGACCCCGGGGTCGAACTGGCGCTGCGGCCGTTCGTCGCCACCGCGCAGCGCGCCCTGGACCGGCTCGGCTGCGAGGTCGTGGTCCGGTCGTACGCGCCGGCGTCGCTGCCGGCCCTCTACCTGGTGAGCCGGTCGGCGCTCTTCCAGGAGCAGTTGCAGGCGACCCGGGAGCGCGCGGACGAGACGTGGGCCGGCGTCCTGGACGCGATCGCCGCCTCCGGGCCGCCGGAGCGTCCCCAGCTCGTGCTCAACCACCGCAACCCGCTGGTCCGCCGGGTCACCGCGCTCACCGACCCGGAGCTGGTCGGCCTCGCCGTCGAGGCGCTGTACGGCCAGGCGCTGCTGCTCGGCTACCACCCGATCCGGCCGGCCGACGCCGCCCTGCTCAACAACTCGTTCCTCGGCCTGCTCAACCGGGCCGTGCCTGGACAGGAGTGACAGCCCCGTGGCCTCCAGCAACGACGACCTTCACCGGGCATTCGAGCGGATCCGCGAGATGCCGTACGGCAGCGGGCAGATCGCGGCCGTCGAGCAGCTGATCCGACAGGCGGACGCGGCCGGCGACGAGTACATGTCGTTCGCCTCCCGGATGCTCGCCACCACCGCGTACGTCTACGGCGGCGAGCCGGCCCGCTCCTTCGTGACGTTCTCCTGGTGCCTGGCCCACCACGACAACAACCCGCGACCCTGGCACCAGCACTTCGAGCACAGCCTGCTCTGGTACTTCAAGTACATGGTCAACGGCCTGCTCTCCTTCCCGGAGGTGCCGCTTGACCGCACCAGGGCCGTCATCGACGACATGGAACGCCGGTACCGCGAGGGCGGGCACAGTCTCCAGGCGGTCTACAAGATGCGACACCGGGTGGCCCGGCACCTGGGAGCGGCCGAGGAGGCCGAGGAGTGGTACCGGCGCTGGACCACCACGCCCCGGGACGACCTCTCCGACTGCGCCGGCTGCGACCCGTCGACGCAGATCAGCTACCTGGCCTCGATCGGTCGCGACGAGGAGGCGGTGGCGCTGGCCGAACCGGTCCTGGCCGGGCGGCTGAGCTGCACCGAGCAGCCGCAGGGTGTCCTCACCGCGCTGCTCATGCCGTACCTGCGGACGGGCCGGCGCGAACAGGCCCGCCAGGCGCATCTGCGGGCGTACCGCCTGCACCGGGGCAACCTGGCCGACCTGTGGGACATCGGCGAGCACATCGCCTTCTGCGCGGTCACCGGCAACGAGGTACGCGGGCTGGAGCTGCTCGAACGGCACCTGGACTGGCTGGACCGGTCGCCCTCGCCGGCCAGCACGATGCACTTCGCCGCCAGCGCCGCGCTGCTGTTGCGGCGGCTCGACGCCACCGGCCCCGCCGGGCTGACCGTGCGGCGGCGGGCACACGGCGACCGGCCGGAGGCCGAGGTGCCGGTCGGGGCGCTGGCCGAGGAGATGGCGGCGACGGCCCGGCAGATCGCCGCCCGGTTCGACGCACGGAACGGGACCTCGGCACAGTCCGAGGTGGTGGCCCAGCTGTTGGCGCTGACCCCGATCGGTGACCACCTGCCGCTGTCGGCCACCGCCCGGCGCCGGCCGGCGTCCGCCACCGGCTCCGGCCAGGCGGCGCACGGCGGGTCCGCCCCCGTCGAACCGGTCGGTGCGGCGGACGCCCCCGGTGACGCGGCCCCGGCGGACGCCGGCACCGCCGGCGCAGCCGGCGGCCCGACCACGGCGCCGTTCCCGCTCCGTCCGTCCCTGCCGTTCGAGCTGCCGGCGGAGGCGGACCCGACCGAACTGCTCGATCTGGCCGACGAGCTGTGGCGCACCGAGCGGCACGGCGAGCTGGCGACGGTGCTGGCCGCCTTCGACGAGCGGTTCGGCGGCCGGGAACACGAGCTGCCGGTGTTGGCCCGTCGGGTCGAGTTCCGGGCGGCCGAACGGCACCGGGCCGAGGACCTCACCGGCGCGGTGGCGCTGAACCGGGAGGCGGTCGAGTTGTACCGCCAGGTGCCGGACCCGGTGCGGGAACAGGTGGTCGCGAGCCGGCTCGGCGTGCTGCTGGTGCTGACCGGGGAGGTGGAGGAGGGCGTGGCGCTCGCCCGCTCCACGGCCGACTACCTGAGCGAGCACGGGACCGCCGCGCAGCGGGCCGCCGCGCTGGACCGGCTCTCGATCGCGCTGATCGAGACCGGGCGTGGCGACGAGGCGCTGGCCGTGGCGGACCGGGCGGCGGCCGCGGCGGCCGAGGCCGCCGACCCCTACCTGGTCGCGCGGGTCGCGTTGCACCGGGTTCGGCTGCTGGAACTGGTGGATCGGCGGGACGAGGCCGGCGAGGCCGCGTTGCGTGCCCGGGAGCTCTACCGCGGGTTGGGGCTCGTCGAGCCGTACGCGGTCGCGTCCATGGCGTACGCGAACTCGCGGCCCGACCCGGCGCAGGCCGTCGAGGTGTACGACGAGGTGGTCGGGATCGCCACCGCCGACCTCGTGCTTCCCGCCCGGACCGGCCGGGCCCGCGCGCTGCTCGCCGCCGGCCGACCGGGCGAGGCGGTCGACGACCTGGTGGAGGCCGTCGCGATCTGCGTCGAACGGGACATCGTGGACGGGGCGGCGTTCCTGCGCTGCGAGCTGGCCGAGGCGTACCGGAGGGCCGGCCGGATGGCGGAGGCGGCCGAGGCGGCGGAGGAGGCCCTCGGCGCCCTGGACCGGATCGGACACCAGGCCGAGGCGGACCGCTGCCGGCACATGCTCGCCAGCATCTACCTGGCCCTCGGGGAGCAGGGGCCGGCGCTCAACCTGCTCGACGAACTCGCCGAGAACCTGGACGGGCCGGACAATCTTCCGCACCGGGGGCAGGTGCTGGAGGAGGCGGGCGGGATCCTGTACAACCAGGACCGCGACAACCTGGCGGCACAGCGCTTCGCGGCGGCGGCGTCGGCGTACCAGGCGGCCGGTCTGAGGCTCGACGAGCTGCGGGCGCGGCGACGGGAGGTCATGGCGCTGTGCTGGGCCGGCGACCCGGAGGCGTCGCTCGCCGCGCTGGAGCGGGCGGACACCCTCGCCGCCACCCTGCCCGCCGACCCCTGGCCGTCGGAGCCGGCCCCCGGCCCGGACGGGAACCCGGAGTACGGGCCGGCGCTGCGCTGGGAGCGGGCCATGCTGGCCGACGCCGGGGCTCGTGCGCTGCTCGCCGCCGGCCGCGAGGGCGAGGCCCTGGACCGGCTCTCCGGAGTCGCCGACCGGCTGCGCTCGATCGAGGCGTTCGGCGAGGCGCTGCACGTCGACCTGCTCACCGGCGAGCTCCTGGTTCGGGTGGGCCGGCCCGCCGACGCGGAGCCCGTGCTCCGCGGTACCCTCGGTGGCCTTCCTGCACAGTCCGACCTGGTCCCGCGTGCCGCCTGGTGGCTCGCGGAGGCGCTGTCCGCGCAGGGCCGCGTCGACGAGGCCGAGGCGCTGCGCGCCCGGTACTCCCTCGACCAGGACGAGTAGCTGTGATCTGGCGGACACGGAATGCTCGGACGGGATGGTGATTGTCGGTAGCTAGGCTGGTCGGGTGACGGTGGAGGAACAGGTGATCGAGGCGGAGGCCGGTACGGCGGCCAACGGCGGACGCCGGCGGCGGTCACGGCGCGACGAGATCCTGGAGATCGCGGTCGGGCTCATCGCCGCCCGCGGCTACCACGGGGTCTCGATGGACGACATCGGGTCGGCTGCCGGGGTGACCGGGCCGGCGCTGTACCACCACTTCGCCGGCAAGGAGGCGATGCTCGTCGCCGCCCTGATGCCGGTGAGTGACAGTCTGCTGGCGGGTGGCCGGCAGCGTGTGGCGGAGCATCCGGACAACCCCCGTGCCGCGCTGGAGTCGCTGATCGACTTCCATGTCGAGTTCGCCCTCGCCAACCCGGCGGTGATCGCCCTGCACCTGCACGAGTTGGACCGGCTCCCGGAGGAGCCGCGCCGGCAGATCCGCCGGCTGCAACGGCTCTACGTCGAGGAGTGGGTGGGGGTGCTGACCGCGTTGCACCCCAGGCTCTCGGCGGCGGAGGCACGGGTGCTGGCACACTCCGCGTTCGGCCTGATGAACTCCACGCCGTTCCTCGGCGGGGAGGTCGACCGGGAGCGTCGGGCGGTGCTGTTGCGGGCCGCGACCCTCGCCGCGCTGCTCGCCGATCCCGACCGCTGAGTCGGTGTCGCCGGCCGAGCCGCCGTCTCGGCCGGCTTCCGGGTCCGCGGCCGGGTCGCCGTCCCGCCCGCGGAGCGGTTGCGCGTACGAGCTCGCACGACGCCGTCGGACGCGCCGGCCGGGGACCGTTCCCCGGCCAGGAAGGGGAGGAACCTGACATGATCGAGTCGTTGCTCGTCGCGAACCGTGGCGAGATCGCCCGTCGGATCATCCGTACCGCCCGGCGGCTCGGCGTCCGGACGATCGCGGTCTACTCGGAGGCGGACGCCGACCTGCCCTTCGTCCGGGAGGCCGACGAGGCGGTCTGCGTGGGGCCGGCCAACCCGGCACAGAGCTACCGCAACGGCGAGGCCATCCTCGCCGCCGCGAAGTCGACCGGCGCGGACGCGATCCACCCCGGATACGGGTTTCTGTCGGAGAACGCCGAGTTCGCCCGTGCCGTCGAGGCGAACGGCCTGGTCTGGGTCGGTCCCGGCGCGGACGCGATCAGCGCGATGGGCGACAAGATCAATGCCCGGAACCTGATGGCGGCGGCCGGGCTGCCGGTCGCTCCCGGCACCGCTGAGCCGGCGGCCGACGTCGAGGCGGCGCTCGCCGCGGCCACGGAGATCGGTTTCCCCGTCATGGTGAAGGCCGCCGCCGGCGGCGGCGGGATGGGCATGGCGGTCGCCACCGACGAGGCGCGCCTGCGCGCCGAGTACGACAGGGTGCGCGGGTTCGCCGAGCGGATGTTCGGCGACGGGGCGGTGCTGGTCGAGCGGTACTTCCCCCGGGTACGCCATGTCGAGGTTCAGATCCTCGGGTTGGCCGACGGCCGTGTCGTCGCGCTCGGCGAGCGGGAGTGTTCGGTGCAGCGCCGCAACCAGAAGCTGGTCGAGGAGTCACCGTCCCCGGCCGTCACACCCCGGCTGCGTGAACGGCTGCTGGCGGCGGCCGTGCGGGCCGGCGAGGCGGTCGGCTACCGCAACGCCGGCACCGTCGAGTGCCTGCTGGTTCCGGGCCCGGCCGACGGTGGGGGTGACGGTTCCCCGGTCGGCGAGTTCTTCTTCCTGGAGATGAACACCCGGCTGCAGGTGGAACATCCGGTGACCGAGCTGGTCTACGGCGTGGACCTGGTCGAGGAGCAGCTGCGGATCGCCGCCGGACTGGCGCCGACCTTCGACCCGGACGCGCTGGCCCCGCGTGGGCACGCGATCGAGTTCCGGATCAACGCCGAGGACCCGAAGCGGTTCCTGCCCGGCCCGGGTGCGGTCACGGCCTGGACCGAGCCGTCCGGCGAGGGGATCCGGGTCGACTCCGGATACGCTCTCGGCACCACGGTCACCCCCTTCTACGACTCCCTGCTGGCCAAGCTGATCGTGTACGGCGCCGACCGCGCCCAGGCGATCGAACGGGCGCGCGCCGCGGTCGCCGGGTTCGAGGTCGCCGGCCCGAAGTGCAACCTCCCGTTCTTCGCCGAGCTGTTGGACAACCCCGAGTTCCTCGGTGGCGACTACGACACCGGCATCGTCGGCCGGATGCGCTGAGCCTCCGCGTGCCTTCGCCGCGTTCCTCGTCGACCGTGGACCTCCGCACCCGTGACGAACGAGTGCATGATCATCTATTCGGGGTGCGGGCTGGGACAATGGGGGGACCGACGACGTCACAGCGAGGTGACCCATGACGCAGTTGCCGGCTACGGTCTCGATCCGGGAGGTCGGCCCCCGGGACGGGTTGCAGAACGAGGATCCGGTCCCGACCGACGCCAAGGTACGGCTCCTCGACGCGCTCTCGGCCACCGGCGTCCGGCGGATCGAGGCGGTCTCCTTCGTCCACCCGAAGGCGATCCCGCAGATGGCCGACGCCGACGAGGTGTGGGCCAGGGCCACGAAGGCACCGGGGGTGCGCTACTCGGCGCTGGTGCCGAACTCGAAGGGCGCGCAGCGGGCGCTGGCGGCCGGGTTCACCGAGATCGAGGTGGTGGTCTCGGCCAGCGACACCCACAACCGGCGTAACGTCAACCGGTCCACCGCCGAGTCGCTGGACGACATCGCCGGGCTGATCGCGCTGCTGCACGAGCACGGTGCGACCGCCGAGGTCATCGTGGCGACCAGCTTCGGCTGCCCGTACGAGGGGGACGTCGACCCGGCCCGGGTCGCCGGCATCGTGGACCGTGTGGTGGCCGACGGCGCCGACCGGGTCGCCTTCGGCGACACCACCGGGATGGCCACCCCGCGCCGGGTCCGGGAGGTGCTCACCGCGGTCCGCGACCGCCAGCCGGACGTTCCGATCCTGCTGCACTTCCACAACACCCGGGGCACCGCACTGGCGAACCTGCTCGCCGCGCTCGAGCTCGGTGTCACCGAGTACGACGCCAGCGTCGGTGGCCTCGGCGGCTGCCCGTACGCCCCGGGGGCGAGCGGCAACGTGGCCACCGAGGAGGTGGTGCACATGCTGCACGACATGGGCGTCGACACCGGTATCGACCTGGAGGCCCTGCTGGAGGCGGCGAGGCTGGCCGAGGAACTGGTCGGCCGGCGGCTGCCCTCCGGGGTGCTGCGCGCCGGCCCGCGCACCCGGCTCGCCGCCTGACCGGTCCGCGCGCCCGGTCCGCCACCCGACGGGGGTCCGCCGCCCGGGTGGTGACGCCGGGGCCGAGGGGCCGGCACCGGGCCGGCCCCTCGGGCTGGGTGAAAGCGGCGGCTCAGCCGACGGTGGCCGGGGTGGCCGCCGGCCAGCTGTCGCGGAAGATCGTGCTGCCGGTCTCGCCGGTGGTGCGCCCGGCGCTGCGGGTGCCGGCGAACAGTTGGGTGACGCGGGCCGCCTCGGCCGCGCTCGGGTACGGGTTGGTGCAGCTCGTGCCGGCGCTGCCGCCGGACATCAGGATCGAGCAGTCGCCGTTGTAGTTGTCCGGCAGGCCGAGGATGTGGCCGATCTCGTGGCTCATGATCCGCAGCGGGCTGTACTGCTGGGCCTGGCGCGTGTCGATGTAGACCTGGCCCCGGCCGAGGCTGGTTCGGATGGCGTACGAGCCGCCGCCGGTGATCTGGTAGATCCGCAGGTGGGTGCCGCAGTTCGGGGTGAGCGTCAGGTTCGAGGTGGCGTTGTTCCAGATCGTGGCGGCCTGGTGCGCGATGGTGACGAAGCTCGGCGCCTGGCTGGTGTCGTAGCAGATGGTCATCGCCGCGGAGGCGGGTGAGGGGTTGGCGACCGTGACGCCGAGGGTGGCGCCCGCCGTCGCGACGAACGCGACCACGAGCCGGCTGATTCGTGAGGTCATGGCTCACTCTCCAGGTCCCGGGACTGTGGGGGTGTCAGGAGCCTAAGGACCGATATAGATCGATATCAACATCCCTTTCTGGTACGTGGTCATTCGGTATGACACCTCGACCGGCTGGCCGTGAACCTCCGGATGCAGTAACCTAACGATCGTTTAGGTTGCTCGGGCGAGCGAGGGGGCGGCGTGGCACTCGACGACACGGGGCGGCACGACGGAACATCCGCGCTGGACGTGTCGGCGCTGGAGCAACTCGGCAAGCGGATCCGGGCCGGCGGCGCGGAGAAGTACCACGCGGCCAACACGGCCAAGGGCAAGCTCTTCGCCCGGGAGCGGGTCGCGCGGCTGGTCGATCCCGGCTCCTTCGTCGAGGACGGGCTCTACGCCAACGCGCTCGCCGACGGGCTCCCCGCCGACGGCGTGATCACCGGTCAGGCCACGATCGACGGTCGGCCCGTCTGCCTGATGGCCAACGACTCGACCGTCAAGGCCGGTAGCTGGGGCGCCCGCACCGTCGAGAAGATCATCCGGATCATCGAGCGGGCGTACTCGGCCGGGCTGCCGATGGTCTACCTGGTCGACTCGGCCGGGGCCCGGATCACCGACCAGGTGGACCTCTTCCCCGGCCGGCGCGGCGCCGGAAAGATCTTCTGGAACCAGGTCCGCGCCTCCGGCTCGGTCCCGCAGGTCTGCGCACTGTTCGGTCCCAGCGCGGCCGGCGGGGCCTACATCCCGGCGTTCTGCGACGTGGTCGCGATGGTCGACGGCAACGCCAGCATGTACCTCGGCTCCGACCGGATGGTCGAGATGGTCACCGGGGAGAAGACCACCCTGGAGGAGATGGGCGGGGCCCGGGTGCACTGCGCCGAGTCCGGGGTGGGGCACTTCCTCTGCAGGTCCGAGGCGGAGGCCCTGGACGTGGTGCGTCGCTACCTGTCGTACCTGCCGTCGAACTGGACGCAGCCCCCGCCGGCGGTCGCCCCGGTCGACCCGCCCGCGAACGTCGACCTGGCCGCGCTGGTGCCGGACAGCGAGCGGCAGGCGTTCGACATGCGCCGGTACGTCAGGGGCCTGCTCGACGCCGACTCGTTCCTGGAGATCCACGCCCTGTGGGCCAGGGAGCTGACCGTCGGCTTCGGCCGGCTCAACGGCGAGGTCGTCGGCGTGGTCGCCAACAACTCGATGTTCAAGGGCGGGGTGCTCTTCGTCGACTCGGCCGACAAGGCGGCCCGGTTCGTCCAGCTCTGCGACGCCTTCAACGTGCCGCTGCTCTTCCTGGCCGACGTACCCGGGTTCATGGTCGGTACGGCGGTGGAGCGGCAGGGGATCATCCGGCACGGCGCGAAGATGATCACGGCGATCAGCGAGGCGACCGTACCCAAGATCTGCGTGGTGGTCCGCAAGGCGTACGGCGCCGGCCTCTACGCGATGGCCGGTCCCGGCTTCGAGCCCGACGCCACGATCGCCCTGCCCACCGCGAAGATCGCGGTGATGGGGGCGGAGGCGGCGGTGAACGCGGTCTACGCCAACAAGATCGCCGCGATCGAGGACCCGGCGGAGCGGGAGGCCTTCGTCGCCGAGCGCCGGGCCGCCTACGAGCGGGACATCGACATCGTCCGGCTCGCCAGCGAGCTGGTCGTCGACACGATCGTCGCCCCGGCCGACCTGCGGGCCGAACTCATCCGCCGGTTCGCCGCCGCGAAGGGCAAGGACCGGCACTTCTCCCGGCGTCGGCACGGCGTCACCCCGGTGTAGCGGGCCCGCCCGCGCCCGTCGGTCGTCACGAGCGGCCGGCGGTCCGGACAAACTGGAGGGATCTGATGGACTTCCGGCTCTCCGAGGAGTACGAGGCTCTGCGGTCCAGCGTGCGGACCTTCGCCCGCGAGGTGGTCGCGCCGGTCATCGCCGACTACTACGAGCGACACAGCTTCCCGTACGGCATCGTCGCGCAGATGGGCAAGCTCGGCCTCTTCGGGCTGCCGTTCCCCGAGGAGTACGGGGGAATGGGCGGCGACTACTTCGCCCTCTGCCTCGCCCTGGAGGAACTGGCCCGGGTCGACTCCAGCGTGGCGATCACCCTGGAGGCGGCGGTCTCGCTCGGCGCGATGCCGATCTACCGGTTCGGTACGCCGGAGCAGCGGGCCCGGTGGCTGCCGCAGCTCGCCCGGGGCGAGGCACTGGCCGGATTCGGGCTGACCGAGCCGGGCACCGGCTCGGACGCCGGTGCCACCACCACCCGGGCCGTCCTGGACGGCGACGAGTGGGTGATCAACGGGTCCAAGGCCTTCATCACCAACTCGGGTACCGAGATCACCGCGCTGGTCACGGTCACCGCGGTCACCGGGGAGCGACCGGACGGGTCGAAGGAGCTCTCGGCCATCATCGTGCCGTCCGGCACCCCCGGCTTCACCGTGGCGCCGAGCTACTCCAAGGTCGGCTGGTGCGCCTCCGACACCCACGAGCTGCACTTCGACGACTGTCGGGTGCCGGCGGAGAACCTGCTCGGCGAGCGGGGCCGGGGGTTCGCCCAGTTCCTGCAGATCCTCGACGAGGGACGGATCGCCATCGCGGCACTCGCCGTGGGGCTCGCCCAGGGCTGCGTCGACGAGTCGATCCGGTACGCCAAGGACCGGCACGCCTTCGGCCAGCCGATCGGCAGGTTCCAGGCGATCCAGTTCAAGATCGCCGAGATGGAGCGGAGGGCGCACACCGCCCGGCTGGCGTACTACGACGCGGCGGCCCGGATGCTGGCCGGCGAGGACTTCAAGCGACAGGCGGCGATCGCGAAGCTGCACGCGAGTGAGTCCGCGGTGGACAACGCCCGGGACGCGACCCAGATCCACGGCGGGTACGGGTTCATGAACGAGTTCCCGGTGGCGCGCTTCTGGCGGGACGCCAAGATCCTGGAGATCGGCGAGGGAACGTCCGAGGTGCAGCGGATGATCATCGCTCGGGAGTTGGGGCTGTAGCGACCTCGCCCACCCCGCCGGCCCCGTGACCTCAGCCGCCGGATCTCTGTGACCTCGTCCGCCGTCGGATCCACAGCCCCAGGAGCGGTACGGCGGCGACGGTGACGCCGCCGGTCAGGACCAGAAGCCACCGCCCCGCGGGCGGTCGGTCGGTCACCGGCTCCCCCGCGCCGACCCCGGCGACGCGGGACGGGGCCTGGGACGCCGCGTCGAGCTGTCCCCGGGCGACGAGCTGGCCGACGCTTGCCCCGTCCGGCAACGCGAACCCCCAGTCCAGCAGGGCCGCGCCCTGCTGCCACCCGGCCAACGGCCGGGACTCGGCGCCGAGCAGGGTGACCAGGAGGCGGCGGCCACCCCGTTCGGCCGCGCCGACGAAGCTGTGCCGGGCCAGGTCGGTGTAGCCCGTCTTGCCGCCCAGTGCGCCGGGGTACTGGTGGAGCAGTTGGTTGTCGTTCCAGATCGGGAACCCCTTGGCGCCGGGCTGGGCGGGCACCTGGGCGGTTCTCGTGGCGACGTACCGGCGGAAGTCGTCACGGGCGAAGCAGGCCCGGGCGATCAGCGCCAGGTCGTACGCGCTGGTGTGCTGACCGGGGCCGTCCAGCCCGGACGGGGTGACCGCGTGGGTCTGGAGCGCGCCGAGGGCTTTGGCCTCCGCGTTCATCGCCGCCACGCCACCGGCCTGCCCGGCTGGGCCTCCGCCGAGCCGGGCCAGCACGTTCGCCGCGTCGTTGCCCGAGTTGAGCAGCAGGCCGAGCCAGAGCGTCTCGACGGTGTACCGACCGCCCCGCACCAGCCCGACCGCCGAGCTGCCCGGTTCGAAGTCCAGGTCGGTGTCGGTCACCTCCACCACGCGGGCCGGGTCGAGCAGCGGCAGCACCGCCGCCGCCAACAGCAGTTTCTGGGTGCTCGCCGGTATGGCGTACTCGTGCGGGCCGCAGGCGCCGAGGACGGCGCCGGTGGTCAGGTCGGCGACGAGCCACGAGGTGGCGGTGAGCCGGGGCGGGGCCGGGGCGTCGGGCGGGACCACCAGCCCGGCGGTGGCGAGTTCCGGGCCTCCGACCTGCCGCTGGCGCGGATCCGGGGTCGGCAGCGCGGGACGGCTCGGCCGGGGCACCGGCGGGGTCGGCGCCGGACACGCCCGGTACGGCGTGCGCGCGAGCGGCCGGGTGCCGGGCCGGTCGGCCGAGGCAGCGGTCGGGGCGATCACCGCCGGCAGCGTCAGCAGGACCGCGGCTACTCCCCGTATCAGTCGCCCCCACCTCATACTCCGGAGAGTAGTCGGAGTAACCCGTATGGGTGGTGGATTGCGGTCAGGACGCGGCGCGGACGCTCGGGTGATCAGGACGTGCCGGTGAGGCGGGGCAGGGGATCGGGTGCCGGGACCGTCTCCCGCAGGAAGTCGACGAGCAACGGGTTCAGCGCGTCGGGACGCTCCAGGCTGGGCAGGTGGCCCGCCCAGTCGGGTTCCAGGTGTCGGGCGGTGGCGAGGCGGCCCGCCAGCTCGGCGGCGATCCGCCGGAAGTCCGGCAGGTCGTGGGCGCCGGAGATGAGCAGGCAGGGGGCGGTGATCACCGAAGGGTCGATGTCGACCCTGATCGGCTCGACGTCGTCGGCGGCGAGCTGCACCTCGAAGGCGTGGCGTTGCATCTGGCGTACCCGCTGCCGGGTCGCCTCGTCGGTGTATGGGCCGAGCCAGGTCCGCACGTTGAGCTCGGTGGCGCCGGTGACGTCGCCCGACTCCAGCAGCGCCTCCTCCTGTTCCTCGAACTCCCTGAGCGCGGCGCTGGGCTCGTGCCCGGCCAGCGCGGTGCCGAGCAGCGCCAACGCGGTGACCCGCTGCGGCCAGCGGGCGGCGAACTCCAGCGCGACCCGGCCGCCGCCGGAGGCCGCGACCAGCGCCACGCGGCCGACGCCGAGTCTGTCCAGCAGCTCGGCGACGTCCTGGGCGTCGTTGTGCGGCCGGGTGGGCGGCGGTGTCTGGCCGTGTCCGCGGAGGTCACAGCGGACGACGTGGTAGCCGGCCTCGACCAAGACCGGAACCTGGGGGTCCCACATCCGCCGGTCGCAGACCGTGGAGTGAAGCAGGAGCACCGTGGGGCCAGTCCCGGCCACGTCATGCGCGAGCGTCACGGGGGCACTGTGGACGCAACCCCACCCGGGCCGCACCCGAATTTCGTCCCCACCGCCACGACCGCGGGCCGCCTGCTCGTCGCCACGTCCGCGGACTGCCCGTTCGAGCCTGCCGTCGACTCTGCCGGAAAGAAGACTGCCGGCGGTATCCCGACGGTGATTCCATGTGCGCCGAGGGCGACGACCACGTCGGCCGGGGATCCGGGGAGGCCGGGAAGATGCTCGCTGCGCTCGGTCGGTCGACGTGGCGGTGGCGGTGGCCGGTGGTGGCCGGCTGGCTGGGCCTGCTGATCGCCGGGTCGCTGCTCAGCGGCCAGGTCTTCGACCGGCTGGTCAGCACCGAGAACCTGCGACCGGACGCCGAGTCGCGGCGGGCCGAGCGACGCGTCGACCAACTCCTTCCCGAGGGACCGACCGTCATCGCCGTGGTCCGCGACCGTGACCCGTACGACCCGACGCTGGTGGACAGCGTCGGCCGGGTCCGGGCCGAGCTGCTCGCCGTACCGGGGGTGGTCGAGGTCGAGGACCTCTACCACGCGGCCGGCGGGCGGATCGGCGCCGACAACCGCAGCACCCTGGTCCGGGTCGAACTGGCGAACGGGCTGCCGGACGCCGAGCGGGAGCGGGTCGAGGACCGGGTCACCGCCCTGCTGCGCGACATCGACGCGCCCGAGGTGCTCGTCGGCGGGGAGAAACTGGCCGAGCGGGCCTTCGCCGAACAGGCGATCGAGGACGCGGCGCTCGGCGAGTCGATCGCGTTCGGCGTACTGCTGGTGGTGCTGGTGGTGCTCCTCGGCAACCCGCTGGCCGGCGCGATACCGCTGCTCGCCGCGCTCGCCGCCGTCGCCGCGACGCTGCTCGGCCTGTACGGCCTGACCACCGTGACCGAGGTCGGCGAGTTCACCGTCAACGTGGTGACCCTGCTCGGCGTCGGTCTGACCGTGGACTACGCCCTGCTGGTCGTCGCCCGGTTCCGCGAGGAGCGGGCTGCGGTCACCGACCCCGCGACCGCCCTGGCCCGGACGACGGCGACCGCCGGCCGGGCGGTCCTCGTCTCCGGGCTCGCGGTGGCGGCGGCGATGACCGGCCTGTACGTCTTCGCGGAGCCGCTGCTCGCCGCGATGGCACTCGGTGGCGCGCTGGCGGTGGTCCTGGCCACCGCCGCCGGGTTGACCCTGGTGCCGGCGTTGCTCGCCCTCCTCCACCGGCATGTCCCCACTTCCACGTCGGTCACCTGGGTGGGACGGCTTCGGTCCCTGGCCGCCGGCCCGGTGCGGCGCGTCGTGCCCGCCCGGCACCGGTCCCGGTCCGGGCCGGCGCCGGGGTTACTCGGCCGGCTCGCCCGGTACGCCCAGCGCCGACCGGCCCCGGTGGCGTGGACCGTCTCCGCCGGTCTCCTGCTGCTGGCCTGTCCCTTCCTGGTCGGCGCCAACCTGGGGAACTCCGACGCCCGGGCGCTGCCGGTCTCGATGGAGGCGCGTCGGGTGCACGACGTGCTGCTGCGCGACTTCGAGGCGGGTCTGGCCGCCCCGGTCGTCGTGGTGGTCGAGGCCGACCCGGCCAGCACCGAGGTACGCGACCTGATGAACCAGCTCAACTCGCTGCCCCAGGTGATCCGGATGCAGCCCCGGCCGGACGTACCCGGCGACGCGTCGGTGATCGACCTGACGCCGCGCGGGGTGACCGGTGGACCGGAGTCCCGGGAGCTGGTCCGGGCGGTCCGCGCCCTGGACCAGCCGTTGCCGCTGTTGGTCGGCGGCCCCGCCGCCGAGCTCGTCGACTACCAGGAGTCGGTGGCGTCCCGGCTGCCGTTCGCCGTCCTGGTGCTGCTGGTGGTCACCGGTGTGCTCCTGTTCGTGTTGACCGGCTCCCTGGTCGTCCCGGTCAAGGCGCTGGTGATGGCCACGTTGACCCTGCTCGCCACCCTCGGTGTCGTGGTGGTGGTCTTCCAGTGGGGCGTCGGTGCCGGACTGCTCGGGGTCGAGCCGTGGGGCGCCGTCGACGTGACGACCCCGGTGCTGCTGTTCGTGTTCGTCTTCGGGCTGTCGATGGACTACGAGGTCTTCCTGCTCGCCCGGATCAGCCAGGAGTGGCGGCGCCGGTCCGGTCCTCCCGGCCGGGCCGGTCGGTCCCGGGCCAGCGCGCGGGCGGTGCTGGTCGGGATCATTCGTACGGGCCCGGTCGTCACCGCGGCGGCGGTCTGCATCACGATCGTGTTCCTCGGCTTCCTGCTCGGGGAGTTGACCCCGGTCAAGGAGATCGGATTCGGCATGGCCGTGGCGGTGCTGCTGGACGTCACCGTGGTGCGCGGGCTGCTGCTGCCGGCCGTGATGAGCCTGCTGGGCGAGTGGAACTGGTGGGCACCGGGGCCGTTGCGCCGGTGGCACGAGCGCTGGACCGGCCCGGCGGAGCCGGCCGAGGTGGTCCCGACGCCCGTGCCGGCGGGACGTTGAGCGCATCGACGTCCGGCTTCGGGCCGGCAGGTGTCGGATATCGGAGCCCGTCTCGGTCATTGACGCGACGCATGGCTGATCGTGCCGCACCTCGATGCGTAGTCTTCCTGGCCATGACGCCGGATCATGGCTCCGTCCGAGCCGAGAGCGGTTTCCCGGCGCTGCTGCGCCGGTACCGGCGCGCGGCGGGCCTGACCCAGATCGAGTTGGCGCAACGGGCCGGCGTCGGGGTCCGTACCCTCCGGGACCTTGAGCGGGGACGGTCGTCCCGTCCGCAGCGGACGACCGTGGAGCTGATCGCCACCGCTCTCGGACTCACCGGCCAGATTCGTACGGAGTTCCTCGCGGTGGCGCGGGGCCGGACGGCTGCGGCGCCGGGCGCCGGGTCGGGCGTGGGGGACCCGTCGGGTGGGTCGGTGGTGCTCGACCCGACGGGTGCCAGGGTGGAGCTGCCGGACCCGGGAGTGGACGCGACCACCGTGGACCCGGTCCGGGGCTCGTGCCGGGCCGGCCTCGGGCTGCCCGAGCCGACCGACCTGATCGGACGGGACCGGGACGTCGCCGAGTTGGCCGCGATGCTGGCCCCCGGTGCGCGACCGGCTGTCCGCGTGGTGAGCCTGGTCGGGCTGGCCGGGGTGGGGAAGACCTCCCTGGCCCTGACGGTCGCCCAGCGGCTGCGGGACCAGTATCCGGGCGGCACCAACGGCATCGTGGTGACGGAGGACGCCACCGAGAGCGACATCCTCTCCGTCGTCGCCGCCGTGTTCGGCGCGGGGCGCGCCAGTGACCTCGCCGGCCGACTCGCCAACACGCCGTCGCTGCTGCTGGTCGACGCGGTCGAGCGGGCGCCGGGGGCGGCGGCCGGGGCGCTCGACCGGCTTGCCGCCATCGCGCCGGCGCTGCGGGTTCTCGCGACCGGACGGCATCCGGTGGGAGTGCCCGGCGAGCGGGTCTGGCCGGTCACCCCGCTGGAGGTGCCGCCCGTGGGCACCCCGGCCGAACTCGCGGCGGTCGCGGACTACCCGGCGGTCACGCTCTTTCTCACCCGGCTGCGCCAGGTCCGTCGCGAGCCACCGGAGCCGGACGAGGTCCCGGCGCTGGTCGAACTCGTACGCCGTCTCGGCGGCCTGCCGCTCGCCCTGGAACTCGCCGCGGCGCACGGGCGGGTACTCAACCTCAACGAGATCCTGGAGCGCTACGGCAACCGGGTGCTCGACCTCGGCACATCTCCGGTGACCCGGGCTGTGCTCGGTGTGACGTTGCGGGACGCGGTGGCGGCCAGCTACCGACTGCTCGATCCCGCCGACCAGGCGGCGCTGCGCCGGCTCTCGGTGCTGCGCAACCGGTGGTCCGTGGAACTGGCGGAGGCGATGCTCACCGGCTGGCGGACCGGGGAGCCGGAGTCGCGTGGGCACCACCAGGGTGAGGCCGGCTCGGACGAGGAGGACCCGGTGCCGGTACTCGACCGCCTGATGGATCTGGGGCTGATCAGCTCTCGCGGCTCGGGTCCGCTCCGGTTCCGACTGCTCGACGTCGTCCGTGACTTCGCGTTGGAGCGTGCGGCGGCCGACGGCGAACTCACGGCGATCCGTCGGCGTCACGCCCTGGTCTTCGCCGACTTCGCCGCCCGGCTCGGACCGGATCTCGCCGGCGGGAGGTTCCGCGAGGTGGTCGGGCTGCTCGACGAGGTGACCGCCGACCTGTGGGCCGCGCTGGCGCACGCCGCCAACGACGACCCGCACACCGCGCTCCGGCTCGCGGCGCGGCTGACCCGGTGGTGGCGGTACCGGGGTCGGGACATCGCCGGCCGGCAGTGGCTGCGGCGGCTGCTGGACGACCCGGCCACCGCCGACGCCGATCCGGCGATCCGGGCCTGGGCGGCGGTGGGTGTCGCCCAGCTCGCGCAGGAGCACGGGGCCGGACCGGCGGAACTGTCCACCGCCGAGCAGGCGTTGGCGGAGTTCGAGCGGCTGGGGGACGTCGTCGGCGAGCTCGCCGCGCGACACGTGCTCTGTGGACTCTGGACGGCCGCCGGCGGGTACGACGAGGCCCGGCGGCACGGCGAGGCGGCGCTGGCGCTGGCGACGCGGACCGGCCGGACCCGGGACATGGCGGTGGCGCAGAACAACCTCACCTGGCACGAGATCCGTACGGGGAACCTGCGCGCCGCCCGGCGCCGGTTGGCCGTCGTGGACCGGCTGGCCGGACAGTACGGCGAGGAGCGGCTGCGCGCGTTGGCCCGGGCCAATCTCGCCGAGGTCGCCCGCCTGGAGGGCAGGTACGCCGAGGCGGTGCGGCAGGGCCGCCAGGCGGCGCGGGCCCTGGCCGAGTTCGGCGACCCGGGACACCACCGTCGGGCGCTCGGCACGGTGGGGTTGGCGCTGGCCCAGGACGGTCGGCTCGACGAGGCGGCGGCGGTGCTGGCCGAGCTGCGTGCCCACCAGGCGTCCGACGAGGTGGCGGGTACGGCGGGGGCGACGGGCCGACCGCCGGTCGACACGTCGATTCCCCGGGACGAGGGGATCTGTGCCCTGATCGAGGCCACGCTGGCGGTCCAGCGGGGCGATCGGGAGTGGGCGGCCGAGTGGTTCGCGGCGGCGGCGCAGTCGTCGACCGGGGCGCGCGACCTACGGGATGTGGCCGAGGCGCTGGTCGGGGTGGTGGCCACGGCCGACGATCCGTCGGTTCGGGCCAGCGCCCGCAGGCTCCTGGACCGGGTGTGCGAGTCGGGTGGGATCACCCTGCTGCCCAGGGAGCGGGCGATGCTCGACGCGGCGGGCTGAGGGGCAGCGGTCGGGATCCGGGGTGGCCGTGGGGGTGTGGGGTGTGGCGCGGGCAGGACTACCCCCGACTGAGCCCTCGCTCGTTCCCACCCGCGCCACAGCCCCCAGAACCCCCGTTCGCCCGAACAGTATCCGGCGGCGGCTACCGTTGTGTCCTCATACGCCGCTTATGACGGTCGTCGGTCGTGACTTCTGCCGGTCTTTCTGCCGGTGGTGTGGCCTCGGCCCAGGCCGCGCGGGCTCCCGACGGCCGCAGCACGGTGGCCGGGGGCGTGCCTCAGCAGTCGTCGGTGGTCGTCCGGTCGCTGCCCGCGGTGGCGCACGGGTGCACCGCGTCACGGATCGTGCGTAGTGCGCGGAGCAGGTGCTCCAGCGTCTCGGGGTCCAGCTGGCCGACGAACCAGTCCTGGATGAGCTGGAGGTGGCCCGGTAGCGTCTCGGCGAGTCGGGCCATGCCGGCCTCGGTCACCACCGCGTACGCGCTGCGCCGGTCGGAGGGGCAGGCCTGCCGGCGGAGCAGTCCGTCCCGCTCCATCCGGTCGACGACCCGGGTGACGCCGCTGGTGGACAGGGAGATCTGCGCTGCGAGGTCGGTCATCCGGAGCTGGTGCTCGGGCGATCGGGCCAGCCGCATCAGCACCTCGAACTCGACCGTCGAGAGACCGTGTTCCTCGAACTGGGCGGCGAACCTGCTGGACAGCCCGGCGTGAACCTCCATCAGCAGACCGATGGCGGTGAGGCGGGGGTCGTGCAGGTCCTCGATCACGATCCCATCCTAGCAGTACTTGACACCGGGAATATTGCAGAGTCTATAGTTGCTCAGTCATTTGTCGGTTCGTACCAACTCGTCCCTGGGAAGGCAACACATGACCAGCACCGAGAACGCCACCCGTAGCTGGGAGGGACTCACCATCCCCGCAGCCGGCACCTACCTGCTCGACCAGGCGCACAAGCGGGTCGGGTTCGTGGCCCGGCACATGATGGTGAGCAAGGTGCGTGGGGAGTTCCGCGAGGCGGAGGCGACGATCACCGTCGCGGAGAATCCGCTGGAGTCGGCCGTGACCGCGACCATCAAGGCCGCCAGCATCGACACCAACCAGGCCGACCGGGACAACCACCTGCGTGGCAGTGACTTCCTCGAGGTGGAGAAGTACCCGACCATCGAGTTCCGCAGCACCGGGGTGAAGTCGCGTGAGGGCAACGAGTTCGTGCTCGGCGGCGAGCTCACCATCAAGGGTGTGACGCGGCCGGTGGACCTCCAGGTCGAGTTCGAGGGAACCGGGCGCAGCCCGTTCGGGCAGGACATCTTCGGGTTCACCGCGACCACGGAGATCGACCGTGAGGAGTTCGGCCTGACCTGGAACGTCGCCCTGGAGACCGGCGGCGTGCTGGTCGGCAAGAAGGTCAAGATCGAGATTGAGGGTGAGGCCGTCCGCCAGGCCTGACCCGTACGGCCGCCAGCCCTGTCGGGCGCGGCGGTGCGGAACCTGAGGCGCCCCGGTCGCCGGTGTGACGGTGATCGGGGCGCCTCGCTGCGTAATGCACCCGGTAAAAGAACTGTCATGATCGTGTGCGATGGTGGGACGCAGCGCTGCCGACCGTTCACTCAGCGCCAGCGCGTGCTGGTGGTGCTCGAGGCAGGCTCGGCGTCCCTACGGTGATGTTTCGGACACGCGTCCGGCGTACGGCCGGGCTGCGTCGACAGCGCCTCGCGGCGGGAGGGCTCATGGGCCAGGACGTGACACAGGTCCTCGTCTCCCGGGCGGACCGGATCCGCTACCGGCAGAAGGTCCGCCGGTGTCTCGACGTCTTCGCCCTCATGCTCGACGATCTCGGCTTCGACGCCGACCGGCCCACCACCGGTCTGGAGATCGAGCTGAACCTGGTCGACGCGGACGCCGAGCCGGCGATGCGCAACGCCGAGGTGCTGGAGAACCTGGCCGACCCCGCCTTCCAGACCGAACTCGGCCAGTTCAACCTCGAACTCAACGCCCGTCCCCGGCTGATCGAGGGTGCGGGCTTCGCCGACTACGAGGCGGACCTGCGGGAGAGCCTGGGTCGTGCCGAGGAGCTCGCGACCAAGTCCGACGCCACCATCATCCTGATCGGCATCCTGCCCACCCTGACCCTCCGACACCTGGTCGTCGACAACCTGTCGACCAACACGCGTTACCGGCTGCTCAACGAGCAGATCGTCGCCGCCCGGGGCGAGGACATCGAGCTGGACATCCACGGGGTGGAGCGGCTGCAGACCCACACCGACTCGATCGCCTCCGAGGCCGCCTGCACCAGCGTGCAGTTCCACCTCCAGGTCGCACCGGACAGCTTCGCCAACTACTGGAACGCCTCGCAGGCCATCGCGGGAGTACAGGTCGCGCTCGGCGCCAACTCGCCGTTCCTGCACGGCCGGCACCTCTGGGCCGAGACCCGGGTCGCGCTCTTCGAACAGGCCACGGACACCCGGCCGGACGAGCTCAAGGCCCAGGGTGTGCGCCCCCGGGTCTGGTTCGGGGAACGCTGGATCAGCTCGATATTCGACCTCTTCGAGGAGAACGTCCGCTACTTTCCGCCGCTGCTGCCGATCTGCGACGAGGAGGACCCGGTCGAGGTGCTGCGCGCCGGCGGCGTGCCCCGGCTGTCGGAGCTGCGGCTGCACAACGGCACCATCTACCGCTGGAACCGGCCGATCTACGACATCATGAACGGCCGACCGCACCTGAGGGTCGAGAACCGGGTGCTTCCCGCCGGACCGACCGTGGTCGACATGCTGGCCAACGCCGCCTTCTACTTCGGACTGGCCCGCGACCTGGCCGAGAGTGACCAGCCGATCTGGCACCGGTTGCCGTTCGGGACCGCCGAGGAGAACTTCCACAACGCCGCGCGGCAGGGCATCGACGCCGTCGTCACCTGGCCACGGCTGGGTGAGGTACGCGTGACCGACCTGGTCCGCGACGTACTGCTGCCCCGGGCGGCGGCCGGACTGGACCGGTTCGGGGTGGGGGCGGAACACCGGGACCGGCTGCTCGGGATCATCGACCAGCGGTGCCGTACCGGACGCAACGGCGCGGTGTGGCAGGTCGAGGCGGTGCGGGCGGCCGAACGCCGTCTCGGCATGGACCGCCTGCAGGCGCTGCACCACATGCTGCGGCGCTACGGCGAACTCCAGCGGACCAACGAGCCGGTGCACACCTGGCCGGTGGAGTGGTAGCGGGGAGCGGTCAACGCTGTCGCCGGCCCGGTCTGCTCCGGTGTCCCCGGGACGGCACCGCGTCGGTGGACCCGTCGGACTGCTCGGTGGACCCGTCGGACTGCTCGGTGGCGGAGTCCTCGGTGGCGTCCCCGGCCGGTTCGGCACCGGAGCCGCCGGCCGGCTCGGCGCCCGCTCCCGCCGTGTCGTCGCCCGCCGGTGGTTCCTCGGCCACCGTCCCCGCGACCACCGGTTGGTCGGGCCGGCCGGGCCCGGCGGGGTGTTGCGCGAGCACCCGGGACCGTTGGACCAGCGCCGCGACCAGAGCCGAACCGGCCACCCCGGCGATCACCGCGTACGGCGCGACCACGTAGGCCGACACCTGCTCGGCGCGGACGTCCGCCAGCCGGGGGGCCACCGCGAGGTACCCGGCGGACACCAGCAACGGGCCGGCCATGCCGGAGACGGCGGTGCCGACCAGCAGGGTGCCGGGCTGCCGGGCCGCCGACCGGGCGGCGAGCGCACCGATCACCAGCGCAGAGCCGAGGGTGAGGGCGGCCCCGGGCCAGTAGAGGTGGTCGCGGAACCAGAAGCGCGGCGCCTCGGAGGTGAGCTGCCAGACACCGAGTTGCGTGGCGACCGGTCCGCCGCCCGACACGACGTCGTCGACGACCGCCGCGACCGCGAGCGACCAGAGCCAGGCCGCGGTGCCCAGCACGTTGCGGGCCACCGCCGGCACGGACATCGCCCAGAACGCCACCAGCAGCCCCAGCATGACGCCGACGACGGCGTACCCGGCGGCGGTGGCCTGCGGGGCGGGAAGGTCCGCCCCGGTCGCGGCCCGTGCCGGCACCGCCACGAGCACCACGGTGATCAGGCTGCCGATCGCGCCGGCCACCGCCAACACCGCCCGCCAGAGCGGGGGCGCGGAGCTGGACGCCACGGGTGGGGTGTCCGTGGCACCGGGCTCGGCCACGGCGGGACGGGACGGGTCACCGCCGAGGCGTGCGGCACAGATCGCCCCGACGACCGTCGAGGTGGCGGCGATCCAGAGCGACCAGGTGAGGCTGCCGGCCCAGGCGGTGCCGTCCGCCGGGGTGCCCGACGCGGGCCAGACGATGATGCCCAGACCGTACCCGAGACCGAGTTGCGCGGCACCGACGCCGGCGGCGGTGCCGACCGCCGTCGCCAGCGCACCTCTCCAGCCTCGTACGGCCATGCCGGGCAGCGTAGCGGCCCCGGGCTGCCGGGAGCGAGAGCCGCGTGGCACCGGGCCGGACGCGGGCGGCCACCGATCCGGTGCGGACGTCCGGCCCCGCCTGCGGCAGACTTCCACCGTCGGCCGGAACGCCGGCGTGGCGGCGACGCGGGATGATGGGCAGAGCGGAATGACAGACCAGGATGTGGCAGGAGGCCCCGAGGCCGGCCCGAGGGCGGGTCACTCGAGCCAGGCAGGGGTGATCGCCGGCGGGTGCGTCGGCCTCGTGATCTGCGCCGTCGTCGGGGCGCTCGGTGGCTACCTGCTCGCCGGCGACGGTGGCGAACCGCAGGACGTGTCGGCCGGCGCACCCGCGTCGGCATCGGCCGCGGCGCCGCCCTCGGCCACCCCGAAGACCACCCGTCCGAGCGCGAACAGGACGTCACGTCCCCCGTCGCCGTCGACGCCGCCGGTCGACGGATTCAGCCTGCCCGACCTGGTCGGGGAGGACTTCGACGACGCTCGGGAGGAGCTGCGTGGCCGCGGCCTCGGAGTGCAGCTGATCTTCGGCGGGGCGGGCAGCGACCCGAGCGTCGCCCGGACCGACCCGCCCGGCGGCAGCACCGTACGACGGGGCATCACGGTGAAGGTGTACGTGAGGGGAGCCGCCCCGCCGGTCGCCGTGCCCGACCTGCTGGGCGAGTCCTGCCGGCAGGCGGCGCGGGAGTTGGTGGACCAGGGCCTCTACCCCGGCTACCCGACCGGTGACAAGGGCGAGGTACGCCGCCAGGATCCGCCGCCGGGCAGCACGCTGCGCTGGAACGACCGGGTACAGATCTACTGCGGCTCCGCCGCCGACCCCACCGTCGCGCCGACCTACTGACCACCGCCCTCTCGCCCGTCCCGCCCACGGCGACGGACGTCGCGTCGCGTGTCCCGGACCGTGGGCCGCCGGCCCGGGGCACCGCTCGCCGACGTCGGTACGTGCCGTGCCGGATCACCAGAGGCGGCGCCGACGGCCGATCATCGCCAGGCCGACGACGGAGATGACGAGTCCGAACAGACCCGAGTAGGCGAGCGACCGCCGGTATCCCGGGGGCAGCTCGTCGGCGGTCCGGGGCGGGGCGGCCTGCTCCCGGGACCCGGCGGACGGCGTCCCGGCCGTCGCCCCAGGGCCTCCGGCAGCCCCGGGCCGCCCGGGATACGCGTCGGGTCCGGTCTGGGCGACGAACTCGGGGATGCGGGCCGGCTCGGTTCCGGCCTGCCCGGCACGTCCGGCGGGTTGTGCCGGCCCGTCGCCTGCGCCGTCGTGGGTCGCGGGCGGTGGACACGCCAGGCGTTCGGCCTCGGCGGTGGAGGGTCGGGGCGCGGTGGACGAGGACCGGGCCGCGGTGCCGGTGAGGCATCCGGGCACGCCGACGGTGACCAGGAGCAGCAGCACGCTGATCCGCAGGCTCTGCCGTGTCGTACGGGGTCGGGCGGGGACATCTGTTGCCATGGGCGGCTCCCAGGATCGGAGGCCCTGAGCACGTACGAGGTGGCAACCACACCACGGGGTACGCCCAGTCTAGGCCGATCGCCCCGCGCGCGCGGGCGTTTGGCGACCCGCTACCCGCCGGCCCGGACCCGTCGGGTGGCCACGGCGGGACTGCTCCGGGCCGGCCGGCGTACCGGCAGGTGGTTGCGACCCACCGGGGCGGTGTTCAACCGTCGCAGGCCGTTGATCTGGACGAATATCGACCGGCGTTCCACCGCGTAGCCGCTGCGGTTGAGCTCGTAGCCGTCGAGCCAGACCCAGCCGTGGTAGGTCGGCCAGTCATGGACCCGGATCACCCGGAAGTAGATGGGCTCGGCGAACTGGACGCTCGCCGCACGCGTCACGTGGAGTACGTCACCGGAGCGGGGAAGCACGGCAACTCCTGTCCGACTGGCCGGTCGTGGACCGGCGAGGAAGGCGGGCGGGGGTCAGGTGCGTCGTCGGCGACGCGGATGTGTCTGCGTGCGGGCCGCCGGACGGTGGGGTGTCGGCCGGGGTGGGGGCGTGGTCGACCCGTCTTCCCACCCCGGCCGACACCCGTCGACTCCGGGATGCGCCATCCGCCGTAGCGGCCCGGGCATACGGCGACGCGGGCTCCTATCCCGGAGTGGGGCCGGCTGCCGTACCGCGGGTACGGCCGTCGCCCCGGTCAGGCGAGAATGGGGGAGCATTGCGTCGCCTGACCACATGAGAACGCTGCGTAGCCCGAGCCATACGGACAGGGTGCATCAAGGACATGATCGATGCAAGTTGCAGTTTGCTTCTTGCAGCAAGGCGGGGAGCGTGAGCGGCACCGCTGTTGCTGCCCCGCCTCGTGAACCGGCAGACTGGACAACGATTTCGGCCGGTGCGGCCGATCGGGCCGTCGCTCCGCCCTCCGCCGACGGTCCTCGACGCCCTGTGGCGACGTACCCGCGAGCATCAGATCGCGAAATGATCGCCGACCTCTCCTCGACCGACCGGAGGTGACCCGGTGACCGAGCGCCGGAGCCCGACCATTCGTCGTCGCCGCCTCGGGGCGGAACTTCGGCAACGCCGGGAGAAAGCCGGGGTGACCATCGAGGCGGTCGCCGAGATGCTGGAGTGTAGCGCCTCCAAGATCTCCCGTATCGAGACCGGGCACACCACCGCGACGGTGCGCGACGTCCGGGACATGCTCACGATTTACGGCGTGACCGGGGCCGAGTGCGAGGAACTCATCCAGATCGCCCGCGAGGCGCGCCAGAAGGGGTGGTGGCACCCGTACAGCCCGGTGCTGGCCGGCGCGTACGTCGGGCTGGAGGCCGCCGCCGCCTCCGTCCGGGCCTACGAGCAGCAGACGGTGCCCGGGCTGCTGCAGACCGAGGACTACGCCCGGGCGATGATCCGCTCGGCACGTCCGGACTTCACCCCGGACCAGGTCGAACAAAGGGTCCGTGTCCGGTTGGCCCGTCAGTCGTTGTTGACCCAGGATGATCCGATCGATCTTTGGGTGGTGCTGGATGAGGCGGTGATCAGCCGGCCGGTGGGCGGCGATGCGGTGATGCGGGCCCAGCTGGAGCGGCTGGTGGAGGCCGCTGACCTACCGAATGTCACGCTCCAGGTTCTGCCGTTCGAGGTCGGCGCACACGCCGGCATGGACGGCACTTTCGCCATCCTCGGCTTCCCCGAACCGGGTGATCCGGACGTGGTGTACGCGGAGAACGCCACGGGCGGATTGTTTCTGGAGAAGCGGGATGAACTACAGACGTACATTTTCATCTTCGACCATCTCCGAGCGGCGGCCCTGCGCCCGGAAGAGTCCGTCGCTCTGATCGCGAAGATGGCAGAGGAGCCATTGTGGAAGTGGAGACGAAGGGGTACCGCGTCGACCTGAGCACAGCGGTGTGGTTCAAGAGTTCGCGGAGCGGACCGAGCTGCGACAACTGCGTCGAGGTGGCCTTCACCGGCGGCGCGGTCGCGGTCCGCGACTCGAAGAACCCGACCGGTCCGGCCCTGATCTTCACGCCGGACGAGTGGGAGGCCTTCCTCGGCGGAGCCAAGGACGGCGAGTTCGACCTGGCCTGAGGTCCGGCGACCAGACGGATTCCGGTGCGGTTGCCCGGCGGTGCTCCGCCGCCGGGCAACCGCACCGGCCGTGTGCGTCGGTGGCGCCCTGAGAACCCGGCCCGGCCGGATGCCTCGGCGGCGACGTCACCCGTCCACCCACGACCGGCCGACCGGGCCGCCCCGCCCCGCCCCGGTGCGCGGCCGACGCGCCGACCGGCAACGATCGCCGGTCCCACCGTCGCCAGCGCCTGCGCGGATCGTTGTACCAGGTGGCGCGGCGAGGGCCGGCCAACCAGCCGGTGGGCGTGGGTCACCGCCCGCCGGCGGGTTCGCGACCGAGCGAGGCAGGCGAGACGGATGGCGATCGGGTCGGAGAATCTGGACAGCGGTTCGGGCAAGCCGGATCGGTTCGTCGGCAAGTACCGGGCATCCCGGCGGGACAGCGGCACCGCGGTCGAGGAGCCGTCGATCGGCGGCGACCTCGGTACGTCGCAGGGCGCAACCGCCGACGACACACCTGAGCTGCCACCGGAGCTGGCTCCGGGCGGCACGCCCGACCGGGGACCCACTCTTCCCTCACTGGACATGGGCGGGCTGACCGAGCCCGTGTTCCCACCGGCCGGCTGGCCGGACGTACCCCGGTCCGAGCCGCTGGTGGACCACCCGCTGCTCCGCGGGCTGCTGCTCGAACTCCCCCCGAAGGGGACGCTTCCCAACCCGGCCTGGCTCGACCGGTGGTTCGAGGCGGCCCGGGCGATCCTCGAACTGCTGTACGTGCAGGACTCGCGGACCCGGTGAGCACACTCCCGCGCGTCCGGCCGCGCCGCGGGCGGGCCGGGTGGTCGCGGGGCCCACGACGGCACCGGGCGGGACGAACCCGGAGGTGTCGGCCCGCGCCGTGGCGCGGACCGGCCGGACACCCGGAGGGGAGCCGAGTGTTCCCGCCTCACCCGCGAGGGTCATCTCATCAGAGATATAGAAAATTCGACATGTGCCGCTGTGGCCCTCTCTCGGCCTAGTCTCAGCACGATCGGATTTCGTCGATCCCCCAGCACGAGTGGGTGGACGACCCGTGCCGATCGGAGGGAGGTAGGGAGATGGGTCTCCCGCGTAGGTCCGTCGTCGTCGGAGCGACGGCTCTGGCCATGTTCGCCATGGCGGCCGCCCCGGCCGCCGCATCGGAACCGGAGGGCGTCATCCGTGGTGCGGGTGGCGACACCGCCGTTCCGGACAGTTACATAGTGGTGTTCAAGGACAGTGCGGTCAGCCGAAGCAACGTCGCGGCAGCGGCCCGGGGCCTGGCCGGCAAGCACGGTGGCGCGGTGGCGCGCACCTACTCCGCCGCCCTGCGTGGCTTCGAGATAACCGCCTCCGCCAAGGTGGCGGCGCGGATCGCGGCCGACCCGAGCGTCGCGTACGTCGAGCAGAACCACACGGTCCACATCATGGGCACCCAGTCGAACCCGCCGTCCTGGGGGCTGGACCGGATCGACCAGCGCAACCTGCCGCTGGACAACTCGTACACGTACCCGAACACCGCCGACAACGTCAACGTGTACATCATCGACACCGGGATCAACCTCAACCACAACGACTTCGGCGGTAGGGCGGTCAGCGGGTACGACGCCGTCGACGGCGGCTCGGCCGACGACTGCAACGGCCACGGCACGCACGTCGCCGGCACGGTCGCCGGCTCGTCGTACGGGGTCGCGAAGGGCGCCCGGATCTACGCGGTGCGGGTGCTCAACTGCTCCGGCAGCGGCACCACCGCCCAGGTCGTGGCCGGCATCGACTGGGTCACCGCGAACGCGGTGCGCCCGGCCGTGGCGAACATGAGCCTCGGCGGCAGCGCCAACAGCTCGATCGACACCGCGGTGAACAACTCCATCGCCGCCGGCATCACGTACGCGGTCGCCGCCGGTAACGGCAACATCCTCGGCGTTCGCCAGGACGCCTGCAACTACTCGCCGGCCCGCGTGCCGAACGCGATCACCGTCGGGGCGACCCAGAACAACGACGCGGCGGCGAGCTTCTCCAACTACGGCACCTGCGTCGACATCCTGGCGCCCGGCGTCAACATCACCTCCGCCTGGTACACCAGCAACACGGCGACCAACACCATCAGCGGCACGTCGATGGCGAGCCCGCACGTGGCCGGCGCCGCGGCGCTGGTGCTGTCGGCGAACCCGACCTGGAGCCCGCAGCAGGTGCGGGACTACCTGGTCGCCAACGCCACCCCGAACGTGATCAGCAACGTCGGCACCGGCACCCCGAACCGACTCCTCTACGTGGTCAACGACGGCACCCCGCCGCCGGCCAACGACTTCTCGGTCGCGGTCTCCCCGACCTCCGGGTCCACCGCGCCGGGCGGGTCGGTGTCGGCCACCGTTTCGACGGCGACCACCAGCGGCTCCGCCCAGACGGTGAGGCTGTCGGCCAGCGGTCTGCCGTCGGGTGCCACGGCCACCTTCAGCCCCGCCTCGGTGACCTCCGGAGGCTCGGCCACGCTGACCATCGCCACCTCGGCGAGCACGCCGGCCGGGACCTACCCGGTGACCATCACCGGCACCGGCTCGTCGGCGACCCGGACGGCCACCTTCACCCTGACGGTGACCGGAACCAGTGGTGGCTGCACGGGCAGCAACGACACCGACGTGGCGATCCCGGACCGCGGGACGGCGACCAGCACCATCACCATCTCCGGCTGCGGCCGCAACGCCTCCGCCTCGTCCCGGGTGGCGGTGAACATCGTGCACACCTACCGCGGTGACCTGGTCATCGACCTGGTCGCCCCGGACGGCAGCACCTACCGGCTGAAGAACAGCCGCATCCTCGACAGCGCGGCCAACGTGAACACGACGTACACCGTCAACCTGTCCTCCGAGGCGGCCAACGGCGTCTGGAGCCTGCGGGTCCAGGACGTCTACGCCGGGGACACCGGCTACATCAACAGCTGGAGCCTCACGCTCTGACCAGAGCCTGACAGTCGGCCCCTTCCCCGGCACGACCGGGGAAGGGGCCACCGGCACGCCCGGAGCGTCCTCGGGTGGAATCCGCCCTCCATCGTCGCCCCGGGGGCAGACAGCGCTTACCTGGCGGGCGGGGACGGCACCGTCCCGGCCGAGGACACCGGAGACGGTCAGACCGGGAACGTGGCGAGACGCTCGGTCGCCGCCGGGGGCGGGGTCGGCTTCCACCAGCCGCACTTCTGCGCGGTCAGCCGCCCCACGTACGCCGGGTTCAGCACCATGTACCGGTGGAAGAGCCGCCTCGGCTCCAGGCCGAACCGCCACAGCCACTCCAGACCGACCCGCTGCATCCAGCGCGGCGGCTTGCGGAGCAGGCCGGCGTGGTAGTCGAAGGCCGCACCGACCGCCATCAGCGGCATGTCCAGCAGCGGCCGCATGGCGTACGCGAAGATCTCCTGCCGGGGGCAGCCGAGCCCGACCAGCACCAGGCGGGCGCCGGAGGAGCGGATCCGGTCGGCGATCTCCGCGTCCTCACCCGGTCGCGCCGTGCGGAACTTGGACGCCTCCACCCCGGCGATCTTCAACGACGGGAACATCCGCTCCAGCGCCGGTACCAGGCGGGCGAGCGTCTCCTCGGTGGAGCCGTACAGGTAGACCGGCATTCCCTCGTCGGCGAACCGGGACAACACGCTCAGCGTCAGGTCCGGCCCGTAGACGCGCTCGGCCAGGGCCGCGCGGTGCAGCAGGTTCAGCGCCCACCGGACCGGCTGGCCGTCCGGGGTGACCACGTCGAAGGCGTTGAGACGGGCGTTGTGCGCCCGGTCCAGCACCCCGGTCATCACGCCGTGCACCGCCAGCGCGGTCAGCGCGAACGGCCGGCGTTCCCGACCGGCCGCCACCACCTGCTCGGTCGCCGCCTCGTAGTCGATCGCGTCGACGAGGACGCCGAGGACGTTCCGCTTGCCTCGCGAGATCATGCCTCTCCCCGCTGCGTCCGCCTGCCGGCCGCTGCCACCGTCCACCGACGGACCCGACCGGCCTCACCCCGGAGCCGGCCGATCCGCTCGGTCACGCCCGCTCCCCGGACCGCGGCACCCACTTGTCGACGTTGGCCTCGTAGATCTCCTGGAGGATCATCGGCACGTCGTACACCTGCTTCCAGTCCGGGTAGTCGGCCTGGAACGCGGCGTTGGACCCGATCCACCACTGGTGGTCACCGATCCGGTGGGCCTCGTGGTACTCGGTGATCATCTCCTTGCCGGTGATCTGCTCCGCCAGGGCGAAGGCCTCCAGGTGCGAGCAGTTGGAGTGCCGCCCCCCGCCGAGGTTGTAGACCGCCGCCGAGCGCGGGTTGCGGAAGAACGCCTCGAAGGCGGTGACCACGTCGTGGCTGTGGATGGCGTCCCGGACCATCTTGCCCTTGTAGCCGAAGATCTTGTAGGTCCGGCGCTCCATGTTGCACCGCATGACGTACGCCAGGAAGCCGTGCAGCTCGGTGGCGGAGTGCGCGGGGCCGGTCAGGGTGCCGCCGCGGAAGCAGGCGGTCTTCATGCCGAAGTAGCGCCCGTACTCCTGCACCATGATGTCGGCGGCCACCTTGGAGGCGCCGAAGACGGAGTGCAGCGAGGCGTCGATCGGCATGTCCTCCCGGATGCCGTCGTAGTACGGGTGCCCCGGCTCCAGCTCCCACCGGGTCTCCAGCTCGACCAGCGGAAGGCTGTTCGGCCGGTCGCCGTAGACCTTGTTCGTGGAGCAGTGGATGACCGGTGCCTCGATGCAGTGCTCGCGGACGTTCTGCAGCACGTTGAGCGTGCCGCCGGCGTTGACGTCGAAGTCGGTGTAGGGGTCGCGCACCGCCCAGTCGTGCGACGGCTGGGCGGCGGTGTGGATCACCACGGCGATGTCACGGCCGTACCGCCTGAAGATCTTCGCCAGTGCGTCACGGTCGCGGATGTCGATGTCGTGATGGGTGTACGCCGCGCCGAGCTCGTTGGTGAGCCGCCGGACGTTCCAGGCGGTCGACGCCTCGGCACCGAAGAACTGCCGGCGCATGTCGTTGTCGATACCGACCACGTCAAGACCGAGTCCGGCAAAGTGCCGGACCGCCTCGGATCCGATCAGACCGCCGGATCCGGTCACCAACGCGACACTCACACGTCACTCCTGCTCTGGAGGTCGGAAACCACCGGAGCATAGCGCGGCGCCGACCTCGTCCCGATATGGAAGAAGGGCCCCGTGGTCGTCACGGAGCCCCTCCGGTGTGGTGGGGAAGGGGGGAGTTGAACCCCCACGCCCTCTCGGGCACACGGACCTGAACCGTGCGCGTCTGCCATTCCGCCACTTCCCCATGTGAGGCGCGAGCCCTGCCGAACCCTAACCCCGGAACGGGTCAGGAGCAAACCGGCTCGTCCCCGAGTGCGCCAGAGACAGTATCGCTACGAGACCATAACGATGTGTCTGCCAGCCCACTCTTCGGCGTGTGCCGGGACATACTACGCTATCCCTGTTGCCGCCGCTGGCGTTACCGCCCGCAGCGGGTGGAAGGGTAGCACGACGGACGCCGGCCGCGGAGGAGAGGCCGGCAGCAGGCGGCCGAGCGGCGTGCGGGCTGCACGTGCGGTGGCCGGATACCATCATGTCCTCGGAACCCGAGGAGGAGCCGGTGAGCGTGCTGCAACGCTTTGAGAAGCGTCTGGAGGGCCTGGTCGAGGGGGCCTTCGCGAAGGTGTTCAAGGGGGTCGTGCACCCCGTCGAGATCCTCAACGCGATGCAGCGGGAGGCTGAGGCGCACAAGGCGATCCTCGCTGGCGGGCGCACCCTCGTTCCCAACCGCTACGTCATCGACCTCTCGCCCTACGACCACAGCCGGCTCGCGCCGTACGCCGCCGCGCTCGCCCAGGAGTTGGCACAGTCGCAGGCGGAGTTCATCGGTGAGCAGGCCTGGACGGTCTACGGCGACGTGATCGTCGAGATCGAGCGCGGCGACGGGCTGGACACCGGCATGTTCCGGGTCACCGCCGAGGTCTACACCGGCGGTGACATCGCCCCCGTGCACTCGTCACCGTACGACGCTCCCGGTCAGCCCGCCTACCACCACCCGCCCTACGACCAGGGCGGCGGGTACGGGCCTCCGCCGGGACACCACGGCGGGCGGAACGTCCGGTTGGTGTCGGGTGACGGCCGGACGTACCCGCTCCAGATGGGTTCCACCATCATCGGCCGGGGCGACCAGGCCAACCTCCGGCTCCCCGACGTCGGGATCTCCCGGCGCCACGCCCGGATCGACTACGACGGCAACCAGGTCGTCCTCACCGACCTCGGCTCCACCAACGGCACCATGGTCAACGGCCAACGGGTCTCCGCCGTCGCGCTCAACCCGGGCGACATGATCCAGTTGGGTACGACCACCCTCACCTTCCGCGTGGACGGTTAGTCGCCTTGCACCCGTTCGTCCTCACCGTTGCCCGGATCGGATTCCTCGTCCTGCTGTGGATCTTCGTGTTCACGGTGGTCGGGGTGATCCGTCGGGACCTCTTTGCCGGGGCGAGGTCGAGCCGGCTCGTCGCCGCGCCCCGCGGAGTGGGGGCGACCGTGGGGCAGAGCAAGCCGGCGAGGGTCAAACGGGGCAGGGCCGCGCACCAGTTGGTCGTCACCGGCGGCCAACTCGCCGGCACGCGGATAACCCTCGGTGAATCACCGATCACCATCGGTCGTGCCGAGGACTCGACGCTGGTGATCACGGACGACTACGCCTCGGCCCGACACGCCCGACTCGTACCCCGGGGCGGTCAGTGGTACGTCGAAGATCTCGGCTCGACCAACGGGACCTACCTCGATCGCGTTAAGGTCACCGGACCTACCCCCGTCCCCCTCGGCGTGCCGATCCGGATCGGCCGCACTTCCCTCGAGTTACGGCCATGACTCTGACCCTGCGTTACGCGGCGCACAGCGACCGTGGGCTGATCCGAGACGGCAACCAGGACTCCGTCTATGCCGGGCCACGGCTCCTCGCCGTCGCCGACGGCATGGGCGGGATGGCTGCCGGCGACGTCGCCAGCAACATCGTCATCGGCGCCATCGCGCCGCTCGACGAGGACGTTCCCGGCGACGCCCTCGTCGACGCGCTGCGCTCGGCCGTGGACGCCGCCAACCGGCAGCTGCGGGAAACCGTCGACGCCAACCCCCACCTGGAGGGGATGGGCACCACGCTGACCGCCCTGCTCTTCTCGGGCAGCAAGATCGGCATGGTGCACATCGGTGACTCCCGTGCGTACCTGCTCCGCAACGGCGAGTTCACCCAGATCACCAAGGACGACACGTACGTCCAGATGCTGGTCGACGAGGGCCGGATCAGCCAGGAGGAGGCGAACAGCCACCCGCAGCGTTCCCTGCTCACCCGCGCCCTGGACGGCCGGGACATCGACCCCGAGTACTCCGTCCGCCAGGTCCTCCCCGGCGACCGCTATCTGATCTGCAGCGACGGCCTCTCCGGGGTGGTCAGCGCGGAGACGATCGCCGAGACCATGCGCGAGTACGCCGACCCGCAGCAGTGCGTCGAGCGGCTGGTGCAGCTCGCCCTCCGCGGCGGCGGTCCCGACAACATCACCGTGATCATCGCCGACGCCAGCGACCAGGACATCCTGGAGGCGACCCCGATCGTCGGGGGCGCGGCCTCCCGGGACCGGGGCCTGGCGACGTCGGCGGACAGCTCCACCCCCGCCGCCCGTGCCTCGGCACTGGCCGCGCCACGCCCGTCCAGCCCCGAGTCGGCCGACGACGCCGACGCCTCCGGTGACGAGAACGACGAACGCCCCCGGCGCCGCCCGCTCCGGACCGCGCTGCTCGTGGTGGCGCTGCTCGGTGCCGTCGGCGGCGGGCTCTGGTTCGGCTGGGACTACACGCAGCGGCAGTACTACGTCGGTGCGACCGAGGACGGCCAACTGGCGGTCTTTCAGGGCATTCCCGGCAAGATCGCCGGGTTCGAGCTCTCCACCGTGCACCGGACCAGCTCCACCGAGCTCGACGACCTGACCCCCGCCGCGCAGGAACAGGTCAAGCAGGGCATCGTGGCGAAGGACGCCGTGGACGCCGAACGCCGCCTCGCCGAACTGACCAACGACGACCCGAGCAACCCGAACCTCAAGCCGATCTGCCCGCCGAGCCCGTCGCCCGAGGCCACGCCCGCTCCCAGCACCTCGCCGTCGCCGGCCGCCACCCCGAGCCCGTCGCCCGCCGGCACCACGACCCCCACCCCCGGCCAGACCGTACGGACCTCCGCCGCCCCGGCGGACTCGCCCGAAGCGCCACCGTCCGACCCGCTACCGCCGGCCATCGATCCGACGGACTGCCGGTCGGTCGGATAGCGCCAGCTCCGACGATCCGAGGGATACATCGTGACCGCCCCGCCTGGATCGGTAGCCACGCCCGCACCAACGGGCGAGCTGCCCCGTGTCCGGTTCGCCTCGTCCAGGCGTAACGCCGAACTGGCGCTGCTGCTGTTCGCCATGGCGCTGACCGCGGCGTACGCGGCGACGGTCGAGGCGACCCTGCTGGACGAGGTGACGCACGACTTCTGGGTGCCGACCGCCGCCGTCACCGTCGTCTTCCTCGCCCTGCACCTGGTGGTCCGGTTCCTGGCGCCGTACGCCGATCCGGTGCTGCTGCCCGCGGTCGCCCTGATCAACGGTCTCGGGGTGGGCTTCCTCCGACGGCTGGACCTGGCCTACGTCACACCGGACGAGCGGGCCGACTTTCCGATCTTCGCCGGGATCGGCGGTCGGCAGCTCGCCTGGACCCTCGCCGCGGTGGTGTTCGCCGCCCTGCTGCTGGTGCTGATGCGCGACCACCGCGCCGTCTCGCGGTACGCGTACACCCTGGGTTTGGCCGGCATCGTGCTGGTCATGCTCCCCGCCGTGCTGCCCCGCCGGTTCTCCGAGATCAACGGCGCCAAGCTGTGGGTCATCGTGCCCGGGGTCGGGCAGATCCAGCCCGGTGAGTTCGCCAAGCTGGCCCTGCTGGTCTTCTTCGCCTACTACCTGGTCCGCAAGCGCGAGGTGCTCTCGCTGGCCAGCCGGCGGTTCCTCGGGATCGACTTCCCGCGCGGTCGCGACCTGGGTCCGGTGCTCGTGGTCTGGGCGATCAGCCTCCTCGTCCTGATCTTCGAGAAGGATCTCGGCACCTCGCTGCTCTACTTCGGCATGTTCGTGGTCACCCTGTACATCGCCACCGAGCGGGTCAGTTGGTTGATCATCGGCCTGCTGCTGTTCTTCGGCGGCGCGTTCCTGGCGTACTTCCTCGGCGGGACCGTCGGCGGGCCCTTCGCCAACTTCTACCTGCGCGCCGAGATCTGGCTCGACCCCTTCGAGGACCCGTTCCAGGGTGGCTACCAGCTCGTCCAGGGTCTGCTCGGGCTCGGCACCGGTGGCCTGTTCGGGGCCGGACCGGGCGGCGGGCAGCCGGACCTGGTGCCGGAGGTCCACAACGACTTCATCTTCGCCGGGATGGGTGAGGAGATCGGCCTCTTCGGGCTCTCGTCGCTGCTGGTGGTCTACCTGTTGATCGTCGAGCGCGGGCTGCGGGCCGCGTTGGCCGTCCGGGACTCGTTCGGCAAGCTCCTCGCCGGCGGACTCTCCTTCACCCTGGGGCTGCAGGTCTTCGTCATCGTCGGCGGGATCAGCAAGCTCATCCCGCTCACCGGTCAGACCACCCCGTTCCTCTCCGCCGGTGGGTCGTCGCTGATGGCCAACTGGCTGCTGATCGCGGCGTTGCTGCGGATCTCCGACGCGGCGCGCCGGCCCGTCGAGTCCGCGAGCACGCCGCGGCCGAGCGGGGGGCCGTCCCGTCCGCCGGCCCAGCTCCACGGTGCCCCCACGGAGGTGATCAGACCGTGAACGCTCCCCTGCGTCGGGTCGGCGTCGTGGTGATGATCCTGTTCGGCCTGCTCTTCGTCAACCTCAACTACGTCCAGGCGATCAAGGCCGACGAGTACCGCAACAGCGACTACAACGCACGGGTCCAGGTCGCCGAGTACGAGCGCAAGCGCGGCATCATCGAGGCCGCCGGGACGCCCTTGACGGCGAGCAAGGAGACCGACGGGACCCTGAAGTACCTGCGGACGTACCCCAAGGGCGAGATCTACGCCCACGTCGTCGGCTACAAGCCGGTCAACCTCGCCGACACCGGGGTGGAGCGGAGCGAGAACGAGTTTCTCGCCGGCACCAGCGACCAGCTCCTGCCCGACCGGCTCTGGGACCTCTTCACCGGCAAGCAGACCCCGGGCGGGGACGTGCTGCTCACCATCTCGCCGCGGGCCCAGGAGGCGGCCTTCAAGGGGCTTGCCGACAACCGGGTGGGGGCGACCAAGGGCGCCGCCGTGGCACTCGACCCGCGGACCGGGGCGATCCAGGCGCTGGTCTCGATGCCGAGCTTCGACCCGAACCCGCTGGCCGACCACGACACGAAGAAGGCCCAGGAGGCGTACGACAGGCTGGTGGCCGACAAGGACGGCCCGCTGCGGAACCGGGTCCTCTCCGAGACCTTCCCGCCCGGCTCCACCATGAAGGTGATCGTCGCGGCGGCCGCCCTGAAGCAGGGTTACACCCCGCAGACCAGGATCCCGGCCGGCTCCTCCTGGCTCCCCCCGACCGCCGGCCAACCCATTCGCAACGCCGCGGCGAGCATCTGCCCGGAGAGCGAGGTGACGCTGCTGAACGCGCTCACCGAGTCCTGCAACACCGGCTTCGCCCGGCTCGGGGTCAAGCTCGGCGCCCAGGCGGTCAAGGACGAGGCCCGCAGGTTCGGCTTCGAGGACGAGGAGCTGACCGTGGGTCGGCTCAACGGCGACGGCCAGCCGGTGGCGGCCAGCCGGACCGGGGACATGCTCGCCCCGGGAGGCCAGGACGACCCGCCGTCGGTGGCCCAGTCCTCGATCGGCCAGAACGACGTCCGGATGACGCCGCTGCAGGGGGCGATGATCGCCGCCGCGATCGCCAACAACGGCCGGCAGATGCGGCCGTACCTGGTGGACCGGCTGCTCGGCCCGGACCGCACCACCCAGTACTACAAGGCGGCGCCGAAGGAGCTTCGCCAGCCGGTCGACGGCGACGTCGCCCGGATGCTCCAGGACATGATGGTCAACGTGGTGCGGAACGGCACCGGCCGTAACGCCCAGATCAGCGGCTACCGGGTCGGCGGCAAGACCGGTACCGCCGAGAACGGCGTCGGCCGACCCGAGCACGGCTGGTTCATCGGGTTCGCGATCAACGACCGGGGCGAGGCGGTCTCCGCCGTCTGCGTCTTCCTCGAGAGTGCCGGCTCCGGCGGCAGCGCTGAGGCGGCCCGGATCAGCGGGGCGATCATGCGCGCGGTCATCGCCGACCGGGGAGGCCGCTGATGCTCAAGCCCGGAGTGCTGCTCGGCAACCGCTACCGTCTCGACGAGCGGATCGCGGGCGGCGGGATGGGGGACGTCTGGCGGGGCACCGACGAGGTGCTCGGCCGGACCGTGGCCGTCAAGGTTCTCCTGCCGGCCCTGCTGGACGAGCCGGGCTTCGCCGAGCGCTTCCGGGGCGAGGCGCGGACCATGGCGACCATCAACCACCCCGGCGTGGTCGACGTCTACGACTACGGCAACGACGACCAGGTCGCCTTCCTCGTGATGGAGTACGTCGAGGGCGACGCGCTCTCCCGGACGCTGAGCCGGGTCGGCCGGCTCACCCCGGCCCGGACGATGGCCCTGGTCGCCCAGGCCGCCGACGCGCTGCAGGCCGCCCACGACAAGGGCATCGTGCACCGGGACGTGAAGCCCGGCAACCTGCTGGTCCGGCCGAACGGAACGCTGGTCCTCACCGACTTCGGGATCGCCCGGTCGGACCTGGTCGGTCAGCTCACCGCCGCCGGCTCCGTGCTCGGCACCGCGTCGTACATCTCGCCGGAGCAGGCCGCCGGGGCCGTCGCCACCCCCGCCTCCGACGTGTACGCGCTCGGTGTGGTGGCGTACCAGTGCCTGGCGGGCCGGCGTCCGTTCGAGGGCAACACACCGCTCGAGATCGCGATGAAGCACGTCCGGGAGACGCCGCGGCCGCTCCCGCCGGACATTCCGCCGGCGGTGCGGGCGATCGTGGAGCGGGCGATGGCCAAGGACCCGGCGGCCCGCTGGAAGAGCGCTGCCGAACTGGCCGCGGTCGCCCGCCAGGCGGCCGCCACCATCGGTGCCGCGGCGTCGCCCGGCCACCCGGGCGCCGTCACACCCCCACGGCCGCCGCAGGCCGGCACCGCCGTGCTGCCGCACGGGCCGGTCCCGACCCCGCCCGGACCGCGGCCCGCGCCCGGCGCGACCGCGCGGGTGGCGTCGGCCTTCCCCCCGCCGGCCGCCGCGCCGCACTCGCCGGCCGTACCGCCGCAGCCGCCGGTGCGCCCGTCGGTGGTGGCCGGGTCGGTATCCCGGCCGCCGAGCGCAGCACCGGGCAGTCCGGCCGGCTACAGCCGGGGCGCGGCCGCCGTGCCGCAGCCACCCCGGCCGCAGGAGTCGACCTACTCCTATCCGGCGCGACCGGTCGGGCCCGTGCCGGCGGCGCCGGAGAGTCGTCCGCTCCTGATCGCGCTCTTTCTCGTCCTGGGCCTGTTGGTGTTGATCTGCTCGGGCGTGATTGCCTATCAGTGGAGAAAACAGCAGCGCGTCAATGAGAGCTTGCCGGGGATTCGGACCGCGGTGGTACAGCCGTGGTCGGTGACCGGACGGGACGATTGGGCGAGCGCGCCGTACCGTCAGGTGCAGCGTGCCGGACCTCCCGGCGGGGTGACGAGATGAGCGAAGGACGAGACACGAGATGACGGCGCAGGCCCGCCTGCTGGGTGGCAGGTATCAGGTCGGCGAGCTGCTCGGGTACGGCGGCATGGCCGAGGTACACCGTGGTCGTGACCTTCGACTCGGCCGCGATGTCGCGATCAAGATGCTTCGGACCGACCTCGCCCGCGACGACACGTTCCAGATGCGTTTCCGTCGGGAGGCGCAGAACGCCGCGTCGCTGAACCATCCGGCGATCGTCGCGGTCTACGACACCGGCGAGGAAACCGCGCCGACCGGCGAAACCGTGCCGTTCATCGTCATGGAGTTCGTCAACGGCCGCACCCTCAAGGAGGTCCTCGCCGCCGAGGGTCGGTTGATGCCGCGCCGGGCCCTGGAGATCGTCGCCGACGTCTGCGCCGCGCTGGAGTTCAGTCACCGGCACAACATCATTCACCGGGACATCAAGCCCGGGAACGTGATGATGACCCAGACCGGGCAGGTCAAGGTCATGGACTTCGGTATCGCCCGGGCCCTGGCCAGCGGGGCGACCACGATGACCCAGACCAGCGCGGTGATCGGCACGGCCCAGTACCTCTCCCCGGAGCAGGCCCGGGGTGAGGCGGTGGACGCCCGTTCCGACGTGTACGCCGCCGGTTGCGTGCTCTTCGAACTGCTCTGCGGCCATCCGCCGTTCGTCGGGGACAGTCCGGTCAGCGTCGCCTACCAGCACGTCCGGGAGGATCCGCCGGCACCGAGCGACATCAACCCCGACGTCACGCCGCCGATCGACGCGATCGTGCTGAAGGCGCTGTCGAAGAACCCGCTCAACCGCTACCAGAGCGCCGCCGAGATGCGGGCCGACCTGCTCCGGGCCGCGGCCGGCCGGCCGGTGATGGCGACCCCGGTGCTGCGCGACGCGGAGACCGTGGCGATGGCACAGCCGCCGACCCGTCCGATCCCGGCCGGCGGAAGCCGCCCGATGCCGCCACCGGCCCGGGTCGGCGACGCCCGGCGCCGCCGGGCCTCCGCCTGGGTGCTGGCCACCCTGAGCGCCCTCGGTGTGCTGGCCGTGATCGCCCTGGTCGCCGCGCTGCTGATGAACCAGGGCCCGCAGCAGGTGCAGGTGCCGAGCGTGATCGGCTCCACGCTCGACGAGGCGCGGCGGACACTGGAGCAGGCCGGGCTGAAGGCGCGGGTGGGTGATCCGGACACCAGCAAGGACTGCGAGGTCGGCCGCATCACCAGCCAGAATCCCCAGGCCAGCCGCCAGGTCGACCGGGAGAGCGAGGTCGAGGTCGTGGTCTGTCAGGGGCCGGGCAGGGTGACGATCCCGCCCGGTCTGGTCGGCGGCACCTTCGAGTTCGTCAAGGCCCGGCTGGAGGAGATGGACCTGAAGGTCGACCGCAAGGACGTCGACAGCGCGGAGCCCGAGGGCGAGGTGGTGAAGGTCACCCCGGGATCCGGTGAGAGCGTGGAGCCGGGCAGCAAGGTCACCGTCGAGGTCTCCCTGGGCAACATCGTCCAGGTGCCGAACGTGGTCGGGCTCTCGCCCGAGGCGGCGCAGCGGCGCCTGAAGGAGGCCGGATTCCGGGTCAACCAGGTCGACGGCGACGAGGTACCCCCGGGCGAGGCTCCGGAGGTCCTGCGGCAGAGCAAGACCGGTACCGCCAAGAAGGGCACGGTGATCACCATCACCGTCAGCGTGCCGGCGGCGGAGGTCCCGCAGACACCCACCTCGCCGACGCCGTCGACCACCACCACCACCACGGACGACCCTGGCAGCGGCGGCGGAATCCTGCCCTCGCTCACCGCACCGCCGACCCGGGCCCGCTGACCGGCGGCGGGCCGTGGACCGCCCGCCGCACCGTGCCGCGACGACGGATCGCGGGCGGTCAGGCGGGCGGGCCGGAGACCGTGGCGGCGAAGGCCGCCCGACGGCGGGCGTCGACCTCGGCGCCCAACGCCGGGGCCCGGTCCAACGCGGCGGGCAGGCCGCACACGGCCAGCCAGTTCGCCAGCAGCAGGTGGCCGCCCTCGGTCAGCACCGACTCGGGGTGGAACTGCACGCCCTCGATGGGAAGCGTGCGGTGCCGCATCGCCATCACCACGCCCGACTCGGTCCAGCCGGTCACCTCAAGCTCCGGCGGCACCGTCTCGGGACGCACCGCGAGCGAGTGGTACCGGGTCGCGGTGAACGGGTCCGGCAGCCCGGCGAGGACACCCGCGCCCCGGTGCCGTACCTCGGAGGTCTTGCCGTGCAGCAGCTCGGGCGCCCGGTCGACGGACGCGCCGAAGGCGGCGCCGATCGCCTGGTGCCCCAGGCAGACGCCGAGGATCGGCAGGCGGCCGGCGTACTCGCGGATGACGTCGAGGCAGATCCCCGCGCGGTCCGGCGCGCCGGGGCCGGGCGACAGCAGCACCCCGGCCACACCCAGCCGGCCCACCTCGGCGACCTCGATCTCGTCGTTGCGGCGTACCTCGCACTCGGCGCCGAGCTGGCCGAGGTACTGGACGAGGTTGAACACGAACGAGTCGTAGTTGTCGATCACGAGGACGCGCATCGGACCTACCTGGTCGGGCTCGGGGGCGGGGTGTTCTGGCGCTCGGTGTCGTAGGGAATGTCGTGCTCGTCGCCGGCGTCGCCCTGCTCGCCGTCGACCACGGCCGAATCGCCGGCCGGGTCGTCCTCCGCCGGCGCCGTCGACTCCACCTGGACGTCGTCGAACGGTAGCAGCGGCTCGGCCCAGGGGAAGACGACGTACCAGAGCAGGGCGACGACGCCCGCCACGATCAGCACGGAGCTGATCAACTTCCCCGGCAGGCCGAACGGCAGCTTGCGCCAGATCCAGGCGTACATGGTCAACCGCCCAGTTCGGCCGGGCGCGGGCTTCCCGGCGTCTTCGGATCGGTCCGCACCAGCTCGGCGTGCACGATGAGCCGCTGGTAGTTGTCGAACTTCGGATGGCAGGTGGTCAGGGTCAACATCGCCTTGGTCGGCTTGACACCCGGTCGGCCGGGTACCGGCGCGACCACCTCGACCTGTGACGGTTTCACGATCCGGGTCTGCGAGACGTGGTAGATGTACCAGGCCTCCTTCGCCTCGACCACGATCGCGTCGCCCTTGCGCAGCTCGTCCAGGCGCCAGAAGGTGGCCCGGTTGCGGTGCCCGGCGACCGAGAAGTTGCCGACCTGCCCGGGCATGGCGCTGCGCGGGTAGTGACCGGGCGCGTAGCGGATGTCCTTAGGGGTGACGCCCTCCACCACGACCCACTGCTTGTCCAGCTTGGGGATGTAGAGTCCGGCGATCGGTTTGCCCTGGACCGGCTTTGTCGGCGAGGGGGTGGCGGTGGCGGGGGTCGTCGGGCCGACCGTGGGGTCGGGCTCGTCCCACTCCTGGGCCAGTTGCTGGCTCAGGTCGTCCTGGTGCGCGTTGACGATGGTCGACTTACCCCAGATCTCGTACCCGGCGAAGAGCAGGACGACCAGACCCAGGGTGATCAGCACCTCACCGGCGGTCCGGACGCCCGTGCGGATCCGCGACCCGATCGTGGGACGGGTCAGCTCCGAGTAGACACTCTTGTAGCCCTCGCCGACCGGCTGTGGGCGCAGTCGTACGACCCGCTCGCCACGCTTCGGCCGACGGCCACCCCGCGCCGCCGCGTCGCCGCCGTCGGGCTCGTCGGTCCGCGGCGGCGTCGGCGGAATGATGCCGATGAACGCCGTGGCCTCGATGTCGTCGCGGTGTGCCCGGCCGACGACGGTCGAGGCCGTGCCACCCGACGCGGTGGTACCCGCCCGGTGCGGCTGACCGGCGCCGGCGGGATCCGGACCCGGCTCGCCCGTTCGGGCGGTGGGAGCGGCGTGCTGGACCGCCGCCTGCCGGTCCGACCCTGCCTTCGGGCCGGCCGACACGGCGGACATCAGGGCGGTGGCCTCCGGATCGACGTCCGGAATCCGGGGGATGAGGCTGGTCGGGCTGTCTCCGGCGCCGCCGGCCTCCCGGGGGCCGCTCGCCGGGGAGGCGGCACCCGGCTCGTCCGCCGGCCGGGGCAGGTGTTCCCACGGCTGCCCCAGATCCGGCCCCGGGGGTCGGATCTGCGGGGTGAGGACGGAGGGCGCGGCGGTGTCCTGCGGGCCGGCGGTCAGTGGATCCGACGACGTGGCGAAGGACGGGGCCGGGTCCGCCGGGGTCTGGGCCGCCGGTGACCACGGGCTCGGGGCGGTCTCGGGCCCCGGCGTCGACGGGCGCCACTCGGGGCCGTCCAGCGGCGACCAGCGGTCGGATTCCGGCGCGGGCTGCGGGGTTCGCTGGCCGGTGTCGGTCGCGGCCGTGGGTCGCCAGGGGTCGGGGTCGACGCCCGCGTCGGTGGCGCTCCACCCGTCGGTGGTCGACGTGGCCTCCCACGCCTGGGTCGGGGACGTCGCGTCCCACCCGCCGGACGTCGTGGGCGACGATCCCCAGTCGTCGGATCGGGTGGCACCCGTCCATGCCCCGGACCCGGTGGCGAGGTCCGGGCCCGCGGTCCTGCCCAGGTCCCAGCCGTTGGTGTGGGAGGCTGGCCTCTGCCCACCGGGGTCCGCCTGGTGGCTCTGGCCGTCGGCCCGGCCGGCGGTGTCCTCCCAGGTGGCGCCGATTTGGCTGTCCAGCTGCCAGGTGTCGGTCCGGCTGCCGGTCTCCCAGGTGTCGGTGTGGCCCTGCCAGGCGTCGGTCTGGCCGTGGGGCTGCCAGGTGTCGGTCCGGTCGGTCTCCCAGGTGCCGGTCTGAGGGCTGATCTCCCACGCGTCGGTCCGCCCGGTCTCCCACGCGTCGGTCCGGGCGGGTGCGTCCCGCCCGGCGAGGGCGTCCGGCTCGTACCCGTTCGAGCCGTACGTCTCCCGCGTGGCGCCGTACGTCGGAGACGCCGGCATCCAGGGGTCCGGGTGCGAAGCAGCCCGGGGTTGGGGCTCCGGCATGTCGGAGGTGGCTCGGCGGTACCCCGGTTCACCGCCGGTGACCAGCGGTTGCCCGTAATCGCCGAAGGGATGGGCGGAACCGCGGTCGGAGCCGGTGTGCGGGAGGTCTGGCGGCCGGGAGACGACAACGGTCGGGTCGTCACGATCCGAGGCATGGTGTCGGCCGCTCAGGGCCGCCGAGTGCGGGTCGTCGCCTGGCACGGGAGTCACTCCGGAATGACCTCGGCGGAGCGCAGACCGCCGGGACCGTCGTACGCCGGCACGGTGACGCTCGACTCCACGGTTTCCCGGTAGCCGAGCTGGTAGTGTTCGACGGCGTCCTTGAACAACCGGACCCCCTCGGAGGCGGCGAGGGCTCGCTGGAGTGCGGCCGGATCGCCGATGGCGGTGATCAGGAAGGGTGGCGAGTACACCCGGCCGTGTAGCAGCAGGGTGTTCCCCACGCAGCGTACCGCGCTGGTCGAGAGGACGCGGACATTCATGATCGCCATGGCCTCGGCCCCACCCGCCCAGAGCGCGTTGACCACCGCCTGTACGTCGCCCTGGTGGACCACGAGGTCGTCGTTGCTGGCGCCCACCGGCCTGCTGCCGTCCTGGGGAGCGTCGTTCAGTTCCACGGTGATCCCCGGTCCGGTCAGGGCGGTGAAGCCGGCCGCCTCCCGGTTGGCCTCCGCCCGCCCCTGCTGGGCCGCGATCCGGCTGTCGGAACCGGCCAGGGCGGCGGTCTGGGCCTCGACCTCGGCCCGCAGATCTGCCGCCCGCGCCTGGCCCGCCGCGACCTGTTCGCGGCGTTCCTCGATGAGTTGGGCGAGCTGAGGACGACGGTCCTCGCGCAGGGCGGTGCCGTCGGCGGTGGTGGCCGTCGTGGTGAACAGCAGGCCGGCGGCGAGGGTGATCAGGGGTACCCCGACCGACCAGCCCGTACGGCGGGGCCTCGTACGGCGGGGGAGGAGCGCCGCGGCCGCCCGACGAAGCACCTTCTGCCAGGAGGTCGCGCCGGATGTGTACTCCACCGAGCCTCCCTCCGGGGTCAGTTGTTCAGTCGATTATGTCCCGGTCTGGCAGAATGCTGTCGACTATCGGTAAAGTCGGTCTTCCGCGCCCACCTGACCGGGGTCCGTGGCCTGAACGGGCTCTCGCGACTACGCTAGCTGCCGAACATTATTGGCCATGCACCGTCGCCCTTGCGCCCGGTTGTAGGCCGGACGAGGATCACCACCCCGCAGGAGAGCGCCGTGCCGAAGTCTCAGGTCCGTAAGAAGAAGGTGTACACCCCGCCGGCGGACGTGCGGCCGACCGCCACCGCGGTGACCCGCAAGCCCAGTCCGGTCTGGCTGCCGGTCACGGCAGTGTGCATGATCGTGTTTGGGATCGGCTGGTTGGTGGTCTTCTACCTCTCCGAGATGCAGTACCCGGTCGCCACCTGGCGCTACTGGAACCTCGCGATCGGCTTCGGCGCGATGGTTGGTTCGCTGGCACTGCTGTCCCGCTGGCGCTGATCTGATCGGTCCGCCCCCTACCGACCGCGGCTGACCTGGCCTAAGGTGTTCGCAGGGTGCCGAAGGGTTGCTGCGAGCAAGGTCACCTTACCAGTGAGTAACCTTCCCGCGTAGGCTGCAACACATCGCTGTCGTCGCTGAACCGCAGCGTCTGCCGGAGGCGGCCGACAGCTCAGGGCAGGCAGGAGACGGGGAGGGCACAGAGGGCATGGGCAGCGTCCAGGTCGTCACCACGGTCCTCGCGGCCGCCATCACCGTGGCCGCGGTATGGCTCGCGGTCCGCGCCGTGCTGCGGATGGTGTCGGTGATCCGGTTGGGCCAGCCCGATCCGGAGCGCTTCACCGACCGTGGCACCCGACTCCGGACCATGCTGGTCGAG
>CALGAM010000117.1 GCA_937951935.1 uncultured Micromonospora sp.
TTCAGCTTCACCGCCCTGGTGATCGTCGGCGACGGCGACGGCACCGTGGGCGTCGGCTACGGCAAGGCCAAGGAGGTGCCCGCGGCGATCGCCAAGGGCGTCGAGGAGGCCAAGAAGCATTTCTTCAAGGTGCCGCGGATCGCCTCCACGATCCCGCACCCGGTGCAGGGCGAGGACGCCGCGGGCATCGTTCTGCTCAAGCCGGCCAGCGCCGGTACGGGTGTCATCGCGGGTGGCCCGGTGCGCGCCGTCCTCGAGTGCGCGGGCATCCACGACGTCCTCTCCAAGAGCCTCGGCTCGTCCAACCCGATCAACATCGTGCACGCCACGGTCGCGGCCCTGAAGAAGCTGGAGTCGCCCGAGGCGGTCGCGAGGCGTCGGGGCCTGCCGGTCGAGGACGTGGCACCGGCCGCGATGCTCGCGGCCCAGGCGGGGGTGACGTCCTGATGGCACGACTGAGGGTGACCCAGGTCCGGTCCAGCATCGGGAGCAAGCACAAGCAGCGTGAGTCGCTGCGGTCGCTCGGCCTGAAGCGGATCAACGACGTGGTGGTCAAGGAGGACCGCCCCGAGATCCGGGGCATGATCTTCACTGTGAGCCACCTCGTGAAGGTCGAGGAGGTTGACTGATGACGATCAAGGTCCACCACCTGCGTCCGGCCCCGGGCGCCAAGACTGCGAAGACCCGGGTGGGTCGCGGTGAGGGCTCGAAGGGCAAGACCGCGGGCCGCGGTACCAAGGGCTCCAAGGCCCGGAAGAACATCCCGGCCGCCTTCGAGGGTGGGCAGATGCCCATCCACATGCGGTTGCCGAAGCTGAAAGGCTTCAAGAACAAGTTCAAGGTCGTGTACCAGGTGGTCAACCTGGATCGGCTCGCCGAGCTCTTCCCGCAGGGCGGACAGGTTGGACCGGCGGAGCTGGTCCAGGCCGGTGCCGTCCGCAAGGGTCAGCCGGTCAAGGTCCTCGGCGACGGGGACCTGGGCGGGGTCGCCCTCCAGGTGTCGGCGCACGCGTTCAGCGCGTCGGCCAAGGAGAAGATCACTGCCGCCGGCGGCTCGGTCATCGTGCTGTAAGACGAGGGGCCAGGGCGCTCGCCCAGTTCTCGCGCAACTGGCGGGCGCCTTGGTCTACAGGGGACCGACGGTCCCGGTTAATATCGGAGCCGGTAAATGCTCCCGGGTGGATCTGCCCGAGAGCGCGCCGGACTGTTAGAGTCCGATCCCAGCCATGGGTATCGGGCCGACCGCCCGACAGCCACACCCCGTCCCGCCACGCACCAGCGGCGGCCCGCCTCGCGCAGGAGGATGAAGTTGCTCTCCGCCTTTCTCAGTGCGTTCCGCACGCCTGACCTGCGCAAGAAGCTGCTGTTCACAGTAGCCATCATCGCGATCTACCGACTCGGGGCGACGCTGCCGAGTCCGGGCGTCTCGTACGGAAACGTACAGAAGTGCCTCGACGTCATGGAGACGGGGGACGGCAACGGGGTCTTCAACCTGCTCAACCTGTTCTCCGGCGGCGCCCTGCTCTCACTGTCGGTCTTCGCGCTGGGCATCATGCCCTACATCACCGCCTCGATCATCCTGCAGCTGCTCACCGTGGTGATCCCGCGGCTGGAGCAGCTCCGCAAGGAGGGCCAGGCGGGCCAGGCGAAGATCACGCAGTACACCCGGTACCTGACGCTCGGCCTGGGCGTGCTGCAGGCCTCGGCGTTCGTGGCACTGGCCCGCTCCGGGCAGCTCTTCAACGGGATGTGCCAGGAGTACCCGATCATCCCCGAGGGGACCGGGCTGCCGAACTGGCTGACCGTCTCGGTGCTGGTGATGACGATGACGGCCGGCACCGGCGTGGTGATGTGGCTCGGCGAGCTCATCACCGACCGCGGGGTCGGCAACGGGATGTCGGTGCTGATCTTCACGTCGATCGCGGCGCGGCTGCCCAGCGAGGGCTGGACGATCAAGAACAACAAGGGCTGGGGGATGTTCGCCCTGGTTCTCGTCCTGGTACTGGTGGTCATCACCCTGGTGGTGTTCATCGAGCAGGCCCAGCGGCGGATCCCGGTCCAGTACGCCAAGCGGATGATCGGCCGGCGGATGTACGGCGGCACCTCCACCTACATCCCGCTGAAGGTGAACCAGGCCGGTGTCATCCCGGTGATCTTCGCCTCCTCGCTGCTGTACCTGCCGTCCCTGCTGCTCCAGTTCTTCGACCAGAACAACCTGAACGACTGGCAGACCTGGATCCAGAACCACCTCGTCCAGCCGGACAGCCCGACGTACATCAGCGTCTACTTCCTGCTGATCATCTTCTTCACGTACTTCTACGTCTCGATCACGTTCAACCCGACCGAGGTCGCGGACAACATGAAGAAGTACGGTGGGTTCGTGCCGGGCATCCGGCCGGGCAAGCCCACCGCGGAGTACCTCCAATTCATCCTGAGCCGGATCACCTTCCCCGGCTCCCTCTACCTGGCCGCGGTCGCGGTCCTGCCGAACTTCTTCTTCATCTGGCTGGACAACCAGCAGTTCCAGAACTTCCCATTCGGCGGCACGGCAGTGCTGATCATGGTCGGCGTCGGACTGGAGACGGTGAAGCAAATCGAAAGCCAGCTCATGCAGCGGAACTACGAAGGGTTCCTGCGGTAGATGCGACTCGTTCTGGTCGGTCCCCCTGGGGCGGGCAAGGGGACCCAGGCCGAGTTCATCGCCGCCCACCTCGCCGTGCCCAAGATCTCGACCGGGGACATCTTCCGGGCGAACGTCAGCCAGGGCACCCCGCTCGGCATCGAGGCCAAGCGGTACATGGACGCCGGCAAGCTGGTGCCCGACGAGGTGACCATCAACATGGTGCGGAGCCGGCTCGCCGAGCCGGACGCGGCCGACGGGTTCCTGCTCGACGGCTTCCCACGGACCACGCCCCAGGCGGCGGCGCTGGACAAGCTCCTGGCCGATCTCGGTACCGCGCTGGATCTGGTGCTGGAGCTGGTCGTCGACGACGACGAGGTGATCCGGCGGCTCTCCGGACGGCGTACCTGCCGTGGGTGCGGCAAGGTGTGGCACGTCGAGTTCGACGCGCCCACGACCGAGGGCATCTGTGACAGGTGCGGGTCCGAGCTGTTCCAGCGGGACGACGACCGGGCGGAGACCATCGCCGAACGGCTGCGGGAGTACGCGAGCAAGACCGCACCGCTGATCGACTACTACGGGGCGCAGGGCAAGCTCGTCGGGATCGACGCGACCGGCCCGGTGGAGGACGTCACGGTCCGGGCCATCGACGCGTTGCGCTCCTACGGTGGATAGGCTGGTCGTATGCGCCGTCACCAGCTGGACATCCAGCTGAAGACCCCGGAGCAGATCGAGAAGATGCGGGCCGCCGGGCTCGTCGTCGCGACCGCCCTGGCCCGGATGCGGGCGGCCGTTGCGCCCGGCGTCTCCACGGCCGATCTCGACGCGATCGCCGAGTCGGTGATCCGTGAGGCCGGAGCCGTGCCCTCGTTCAAGGGCTACCACGGCTACCCCGCGACGATCTGCTCGTCCGTCAACGAGCAGGTCGTCCACGCGATCCCGTCGCCACAGCAGGTGCTGCGTGAGGGCGACCTGATCTCGATCGACTGCGGCGCCGTCCTCGACGGGTGGCACGGCGACGCCGCGATCACGGTCGGGGTCGGCGAGGTCCGGCCGGAACTGCTCCGGATGGCCGAGGTCGCCGAGGACGCGATGTGGGCCGGAATCGCCGCCGCCGCGCGCGGCGTGCTCAGCGGGCGGGGTCGGCTGACCGACATCTCGCACGCGGTCGAGCGGGCGGTTCGGGCCGCGGGACGGTACGGCATCGTCGAGGGGTACGGCGGGCACGGCATCGGCACGGAGATGCACCAGGATCCGCACGTGCTCAACCACGGACGCCCCGGTCGTGGTCCTCGCCTGGTCGCCGGAATGGCGCTGGCGATCGAGCCGATGATCACGATGGGGTCGCCCCGGACGGTGGAGCTGGCGGACGGCTGGACCGTCGTCACGCGGGACGGTTCGGCCGCGGCCCACGTCGAGCACTCGATCGCCCTGCTCGACGACGGGGTCTGGGTGCTGACGGCGCCGGACGGCGGCCGGGCGCGGCTCGGTGACCTGGTGACCGCCCGGGAACCGGTGGAGTCCACCCCCACCGGCTGAGCCGGTGGAGTCCTCGGCCGGTGCCGGGGTACCCGTCGCGCCGTGCGTCCGCCCGGTCGGTCGACGGTGGCAGACGGTGTTGCCGGCGCGGACCCTCGGGGCTGTTGGGCGAGTGCCCCGGCGGGTCCGGAGAAGGGGGCCGGGGACCGGGTGACACCGGACAGGTGCCCCGAGACGGCCGCATGCACGGGTCGGGCGGGGCGGCACGGGTGGGCTGCCGGGTGTCGTGCTCTTCGTCCGATCGGCTGATCTGGGCCCCCGAGTTGGCGCTGCTGCGCGAGCGGGCGTACACTGGCTGATCGGCGCACAGCGTCCGCTCTGGCGTGCCCATCCGCGCTTCGGTGGGAGTCGGAGCCCGCGGCTGGCCTGGGACCTCCCAGGAAAGACGTTGTGAGCCGTCCGGAGCAAACCGACGTCAGGACAGCGGAGGACATGCCGAAAAAAGACGGAGCCATCGAGATGGAGGGCCGGGTCGTCGAGCCGCTCCCGAACGCGATGTTTCGGGTCGAGCTCGCCAACGGCCACAAGGTTCTGGCTCACATCAGCGGCAAGATGCGGCAGCACTACATCCGCATCCTGCCCGAGGACCGGGTCGTCGTGGAACTCTCGCCGTACGACCTGAGCCGCGGGCGTATCGTCTACCGCTACAAGTGAACGTCGCCGGACCACACCGGTCCGGAGGTTCCCCTGACGGCGGCCGGATGTCCGTGTCCGTCCTCAAGACTCGGCGGCGTCGTGTTGCCGGGTACAGATGGGAAGTAAGGCAACCGTGAAGGTCAAGCCGAGCGTCAAGACGATCTGCAACAAGTGCCGGGTGATCCGCCGGCACGGGCGGGTCATGGTGATCTGCGCCGACCCGCGCCACAAGCAGCGCCAGGGCTGAACCGTATTCGCCGGCCGTACCAGGTGCGCCGGCGGAGCCGTGTGACGGCCCCGGCCGTACATCCCGAAACACAAGTACACGCTCGTCCCAGCCGCGAGCAGCGAGATCACCCAGTGTGGCCGCGTTCGTGGTTCACCCCCGGTCGGAGGCCGGGGCCCGCCGGTATGGGCAGGCGGGGTGGGGCGGGCCCAGACCTCCGCGAGAACCACGAGGAGTAGCCCGCACATGGCACGGCTAGTCGGTGTCGATCTGCCCCGCGACAAGCGGTTGGAGATCGCGCTCACCTACATCTACGGCGTCGGTCGGACCCGGGCCAGGGAGACGCTCGCCGCCACCGGCATCTCACCGGACAAGCGCGCCAAGGACCTCACGGACGAGGAGCTTCTGCAGCTCCGAAACCACATCGAGGCCAACTACAAGGTAGAAGGTGACCTGCGCCGCGAGGTCGCCGCAGACATCCGTCGCAAGGTCGAGATCGGCTGCTACGAGGGTATCCGGCACCGCCGGGGCCTGCCCGTCCGTGGTCAGCGGACCCGCACCAACGCCCGGACCCGGAAGGGCCCGAAGCGGACCGTCGCCGGCAAGAAGAAGCCGGGCAAGAAGTAACACGAACCGGTATCCGGGCGTACCCCTGCCGGAAGTCAACTAGGAGCGCACAGACTTATGCCACCGAAGGCTCGCGCCGGAGCCGCCGTCAAGAAGGTCCGGCGCAAGGAACGGAAGAACGTCGCCCACGGGCAGGCGCACATCAAGAGCACCTTCAACAACACCATCGTCTCCATCACGGACCCGACCGGCGCCGTCATCTCCTGGGCCTCCGCGGGCCAGGTCGGCTTCAAGGGTTCCCGCAAGTCGACCCCGTTCGCCGCGCAGCTGGCCGCCGAGGCCGCCGCGCGGCGGGCGATGGAGCACGGCATGCGGAAGGTCGACGTGTTCGTCAAGGGCCCCGGCTCCGGCCGGGAGACCGCCATCCGTTCGCTGCAGGCTGTCGGGCTGGAGGTCGGCCAGATCGCCGACGTCACGCCGCAGCCGCACAACGGGTGCCGTCCGCCGAAGCGTCGCCGGGTCTGAGAGGTAGTAGACAAAGATGGCTCGTTACACCGGTGCAGACTGCCGCCGCTGCCGGCGGGAGAAGATGAAGCTGTTCCTCAAGGGCAGCAAGTGCGACGGCCCCAAGTGCCCGTTCGAGTCCCGGCCCTTCCCGCCCGGCCAGCACGGCCGGGGCCGGGCCAAGGAGACCGAGTACCTGCTCCAGCTGCGTGAGAAGCAGAAGGCCCGCCGGGTGTACGGCGTGCTGGAGAAGCAGTTCCGCGGGTACTACGAGGAGGCGGTCTCCAAGAAGGGCAAGACCGGCGAGATCCTCCTGCAGATTCTCGAGTCGCGGCTCGACAACGTCGTGTACCGGGCCGGCCTGGCCAAGTCTCGCGACCACGCCCGGCAGCTCGTGAGGCACGGGCACTTCACGGTGAACGGCAAGAAGGTCGACATTCCGTCGTACCGGGTCAAGGAGCACGACATCGTCGAGGTCCGCGCGAAGTCGAAGGAGCTGACCCCGTTCCTCGTCGCGCAGGCCGAGGCCGGCTCGAAGGCGGTGCCGGCCTGGCTGGAGGTGATCCCCAGCCAGCTGAAGGTGCTGATCCACTCGCTGCCGGCGCGGTCGGTCATCGACACGCAGGTCCAGGAGCAGCTGATCGTCGAGCTCTACTCGAAGTAGTTCCTGGGCACACCCGGTGGTGGTCGGCGAGCCGGCCACCACCGGGCGCCACAGTTCGGGCGTCATATGGCGGGCGCCCCGACCCAAGGAGAAGGAAGTGCTCATCACCCAGCGGCCGACCCTCACCGAGGAGTCGATCAGCGAGACCCGCTCCCGGTTCACCATCGAACCGCTCGAGCCGGGTTTCGGGTACACCCTGGGCAACTCGCTGCGGCGTACGCTGCTGTCGTCCATCCCGGGCGCGGCGGTGACGTCTATCAAGATCGACGGCGTGCTGCACGAGTTCACCACGATCCCCGGCGTCAAGGAGGACGTGGTCGAGCTCGTCATGAACATCAAGGAACTCTGCGTCAGCTCCGAGCACGACGAGCCGGTCAGCATGTACCTGCGCAAGCAGGGCCCCGGTGACGTGACCGCGGGGGACATCCAGCCGCCGGCCGGGGTCACCGTGCACAACCCGGAGCTGAAGCTGGCGACCCTGAACAGCAAGGGTCGGCTCGACATGGAGCTGACCGTCGAGCGCGGCCGTGGCTACGTCACCGCGGCGCAGAACAAGCAGGCCGGCGCCGAGATCGGGCGGATCCCGGTCGACTCGATCTACTCGCCGGTGCTGAAGGTGACGTACCGCGTCGAGGCGACCCGGGTCGAGCAGCGGACCGACTTCGACCGGCTGATCATCGACGTGGAGACGAAGCCGTCGATCGGGCCGCGCACCGCGCTCGCCTCCGCCGGATCCACCCTGGTCGAGCTCTTCGGGCTGGCCCGGGAGCTGGACGAGAGCGCGGAGGGCATCGACATCGGCCCGTCGCCGCAGGACGCGCAGCTGGCCGCCGACCTGGCGCTGCCGATCGAGGAGCTGGACCTGACCGTCCGGTCCTACAACTGCCTCAAGCGCGAGGGCATCAACACCGTCGGCGAGCTCATCGGGCGTACCGAGGCCGACCTCCTCGACATCCGCAACTTCGGCCAGAAGTCGATCGACGAGGTCAAGATGAAGCTGGCCGGCATGGGGCTGGGCCTGAAGGACTCGGCGCCCAGTTTCGACCCGGCGCACGTCGTGGACGCCTTCGGCGAGACGGACTACGACACCGACGACTACCGCGAGACCGAGCAGCTGTGACCCGGGGCTAGCTGGAGATCCGGTCACACACTACTGAGGAGCACCAAGAATGCCCACGCCCACCAAGGGCCCCCGCCTCGGCGGTAGCCCCGCGCACGAGCGGATGATCCTGGCCAACCTGGCCACCGCGCTGTTCCAGCACGGCAGAATCACCACGACCGAGGCCAAGGCCAAGCGGCTGCGTCCCCTCGCGGAGCAGTTGATCACCAAGGCCAAGCGCGGTGACCTGGCGAACCGTCGCCGGGTGTTGACCGTCGTGCGGGACAAGGACGTGGTCTTCCGGCTGTTCGACCAGATCGCCCCCCGGTACGCCAACCGGAACGGCGGCTACACCCGGATCGTGAAGACGGTCCCCCGCAAGGGTGACAACGCCCCGATGGCGATCATCGAGCTGGTCGAGGAGCAGGTGACGACGTCCTCGGCGCCCGCCCGGAAGGCCGCCGCCCGCAAGGCGGCGCAGCAGGACAAGGTCGAGGCGCTCGCCCCGCAGGAGACAACCCCGGCGTCGTCCGGGGAAGCCCGCCCCGTGGCCGACCAGGACGCCGAGGCACCGGAGTCGGTGTCCGGCGACACCCCGGCGGCCCGCGCGGACAGCGACGAGGCGGACACCTCGAAGTCCTGAGTGCGAGGACGGTGCGGCCCGACATCTCCGCAGGGGATGTCGGGCCGCGGCATTTCCATCGGAGGCGAGGCGACTTCAGACGTGGAGCACGAGGCACCGGAGCAGACCCGACTGCGGCTGGACGTCGCGTACGACGGCAGCGGCTTCTCCGGCTGGGCCGTCCAGCCCGGCCGGCGTACGGTCGCCGGGGTGTTGGGCGAGGCGCTGACGACACTTCTCGGCGCGGGCCGGGTGACCGGGCTGACCGTGGCCGGACGTACCGACGCCGGGGTGCACGCCACCGGCCAGGTCTGCCACCTCGACCTGCCGACCGAGGTCTGGCGGCGACAGGCCGACGTCCTGTTGCACCGGCTCGCCCGGCTGCTCCCCGCCGACGTCCGGGTACGCGCCATCACCGAGGTGCCGTCCGACTTCGACGCCCGCTTCTCGGCGATCTTCCGGCGCTACGAGTACCGGGTCACGGACGCGCCCTACGGCGCCGACCCGTTGCGGCGGCACGAGGTCCTCGCCTGGCCCCGGCCACTGGACCTGGCGGCGCTGAACCAGGCGGCGGCGGGACTGCTCGGCGAGCACGACTTCGCGGCGTACTGCCGCCGGAAGGAGCACGCCACGACGGTTCGGGAGGTGACCCGGCTGGACTGGCGACGGGAGTCGGACCACCTGCTGGTTGCCACCGTGCAGGCCGACGCCTTCTGCCAGTCGATGGTGCGGAGCCTGGTCGGTGCGATGTTGGCGGTCGGGGACGGGCGGCGCCCGGTGGACTGGCCGGGCCGGCTGCTCGAACGCCGTGAACGGGCGGGCGAGGTGACGGTCGCACCGCCGCACGGACTCACCCTGGTCGAGGTGGGCTACCCCGGCGATCCCGCCGAGTACGCCGAACGGGCCCGGCAGACCCGCCGACTGCGGTTGCCCGCGACCGCCTGAGCGGGTCAGTCGCCCGGTGCGGAGGCGGCCCCGGCCGTCGGGGTGGCCGGTGCGGTCACCCGCCGGTCCAGCACCTTGCCGCGCAGGTAGACCTCGACCATGTCGAAGAGGATCTGGCGGGCGAACGGGTCGTCGCTGCCGATCTTTCCACCGTCGACCTTGGCGACCACGCAGTAGATGAGGTAGTGCCCGCGTACGTGCCAGCCGACCTGGGCCGTCGGAGCCTCGACGCTGCCGGTGCCCCGCCCCGCCGGCATCCCGAGGAAGCGGCCCTTCCTGCCGTCCACGATCGGTTTGATCTTCTCGTGCGCCGACGACGCGCCGGCGGCGTCGGCGAGGTTGACGATGCCGGCGGTGGCGACGTAGGTCTCGGGTGGGGACAGCACGGTGGCCCGGACGAACTGGCTGCAGTCCAGACTCAGCAACAGCTCGCGGATCTCACCGTCGGCGACGAGCGCGCAGTCCTCCGAGGCCTGCGTCTTGAGAACCGGGTACGGCGCGTCGTCGACGTCGACGACGATCTCCTTGTCGGGGAAGACCTCCGCGACGGTGAGCGGTGTCGGGTCGACGCTTCGGGAACTGATGTCACGCGGGCCGTGTGCGCCGACCGCGCTGTCGGCGGGCCGTGCCCCCTCGCCGTACTCCTGGTCGGCGATCACGAAGTAGGAACTGAGCCCGCACAGGCCGAGCAGGACGAGAACGCCGAGCGACCCGATGACCCACTGCCAGGTCCGCTTGGACATCTGCAGGCGGCGTCGGACCGGGTCGACCGCCTCCGACGACGTCGGGTCGCTCGTCGGCGCCGACCGCGCAGCCACGACGAGGGACTGGTCCGGCGACCGGACCGGTGCCTCGGCCGTGCCGGAGGAGGACGGCCGCGACCCACCGGCGGGTGCGGACGGGGGTGCGGAGCGTGGCCGGTCGGCCGGCGGCGCGTGGCGAGCCACCGCTGCGGGCGGTTCGGCGGTCGGTATCCGGGAGTCGGGTTGTGGCGAGGCGGAGGGCGCCGGGGGGAGGTGGGTGCCCGGGTCGCCGGCCGGTGCGGGCCTCCGTTCCGGCAGTGGGGCGGGCCCGGGCTGGGGCCGCGGTGGCGACTGCCTCCGTGTGGCCTCGTCCCCGTCACGTCGCGCTGACGCGTCCGGCACGGGGCCCTGCGGCCGGTACGGGCTGACGGAGGCCCGGCCGCCGGTGCGCGGCTGCCCGGGCGACGTCGGGTACGGCGGGGCCGCCGGGGCCGACGTGGGCCGAGGCTCGGCGAGCGGGCCGCGGGCCGCCGGTGCGCCGGGGGCGTCGGACGGCCCGGGGCGGGGTCCCGAGCGTTCCGGTCCCGGACGTACCGGAGGACGCTGCGGTGCCACGGGGATCCGGTGCGCCTCGTCACCGTGCCGGCCCGGCCCGGACCTGTGGACCGGGGGCGGCATCGTCCGGTCGACCGGGCGGCGGGCGGCGGGCGGCGCTCCGGTGTCGGTCCGCACGCCCGGTTCCGGCGTGGACTCCGGCCCGGGGGTTCGGCGTTGCCTCGGGATCGGATTCGGTCCCGGGCCGGGCGCGGCGGGACCGCCGCCCGCCGGATGTCCGAGCGGCAGCCCGGCGGTGCCGGACGGGTTGGGGCGTGGGCGGCGTGGGCCGGGCGGGGCGGTGGGTTCCGTCGCGGCGACGCGGAGCGGGTCGCCGTCGCGGACCGGTCCGGCGTGGACCTCGGGCACGATCCGGTCGCGGAGGGCCGATCGCCCGCCCGGGACCGCGTGGTGGGCGGGACCGTGGTCGCCCGGACGGACACCGAAGACGGGGGAGCGGTCACGGCCGGCGGCAACGTCGCGGCCAGGGCCGGGGCCGGGGGCGGCGTCCGCACCGTGTCGGGGGCGGGAGGGCGTTCCGGCCGCCGGGTGTGGATCCACCGGGTTGAGGTGGCGGCCTCCCACCGACGAGCGCGGCTGTCGATCCCACTGCGCGTGGCCCGGGTATCCGGTGGCGGGACCGGGATCGTCGGGCAGCCCGTGCCGGGGACGGTGGGCGCCGCCGGCCGGCCGACCGTGTGACGCGGCCATCGGGTTCCGTGTGTCCAGCGGCGAGCCGAACGGATCGGTCTCGGGCCTGTCCCCGTCGTCACGGGACCGCCGTCGGCCGAGCCGCCCGGACGGCGGGGCCGGCTCCGCCGGTGACGGGTCGGCGGGATCCGGTCGCGGCCGGGGCGCTCCGTCGCCCGGCCGAGGCCCGTGCCCGTAAACCATGTCGCACAGGGTAACGGACACCGCCGGAGGCTCGCGTCCGCCGTCGAGTCACCGCTGAGGTCGAGGGTGACGTCCGCCGATGTGGCCGGTCACGATCGGTGGGCGGGCACCGGTCGGGCGTACCGGGCCGGTAGGCAAGAATGCGTGGCGTGACCGGGGAGCACTATTTCAGCACCGAGCCCGCCGCTGATCCGCACCGGCGTGAGGTGACGTTCGAGGTCGAGGGCCGGGAGTACACCCTGATCTCCTCCTCCGGCGTCTTCTCGGCGGACCGGCTCGACCCCGGCACCGCCGTACTCCTGCGCAAGGCCGACCTGCCCGGGCCGGCGACCACCGGTGCCCTGCTCGACCTGGGCTGCGGCTACGGCCCGATCGCCTGCGTGCTCGCCAGCCGCGCGCCGGCCGCGACCGTCTGGGCGGTCGACGTCAACGCGCGGGCTCGCGAACTGACCGCCGAGAACGCCACCCGGCTCGGGCTCGCCGACCGGATCCGGGTCGGTGCCCCGGACGACGTCCCCGCCGACGTCACCTTCGCCGAGGTGTGGTCGAACCCGCCGATCCGGATCGGGAAGTCGGAGCTGCACGACATGCTGGGGCGGTGGCTGCCCCGGCTGGCTCCGCACGGTGTGGCGTGGCTGGTCGTGTCCCGTAACCTCGGCGGTGACTCGCTGCACCGCTGGCTCGACGAGGCGGGGTGGCGGGTCGAGCGGCACGCCAGCCAGAAGGGCTACCGGGTGTTGCGGGTCACCCGTTGACGCGGTCGGCGCCTCGCCGCCGGCGGGCGACGACCGCGACGGCCGGGCCGGTGTCGAGCAGGCCGCAATAATCGATGACCGCCGGCGGTGTCTTTGCGGCACCATCCGCTGTGTGGGTCACGTGGATGTGGTCGGAGTCGGACACACGCTGCCCGACGGCCGGGAGCTGTTCGCCGACGTGTCGTTCAGGGTCGGCGAGGGTGCGAAGGTCGCGCTGGTCGGCCCGAACGGCGCGGGCAAGACGACGTTGCTGCGGATGGTCGCCGGTGACCTGCCGGTCCGGACCGGCACCATCGCCCGCTCCGGCGGGCTCGGCGTCATGCGCCAGTTCATCGGCATGATCGGTGACGAGACGACCCTCCAGGACCTGGCGTTCTCCCTGGCGCCACCCCCGGTGCGGGCGGCGGGGAGGAGGCTGGCGGAGGCGGAGGCGGCCATGCACGCGGCCGAACTGCGCGGCAAGTTCAGCAAGGCGGCCGGCAGGGCCCAACTGGCGTACGCCGAGGCGCTCGCCGCCTGGGGCGAGGCCGGAGGGTACGAGGCCGAGGTGCTCTTCGACACCGTGGCCACGATCGTGCTGGGCCTGCCGTGGGAGCAGAGCCGGACCCGTCCGGTGCGGACCCTCTCGGGAGGGCAGCAGAAGCGGTTCGCGCTGGAGCTGCTGCTCCGGGCTACGGACGAGGTGCTGCTCCTGGACGAGCCGGACAACTTCCTCGACGTACCGGGTAAACGGTGGCTGGAGCGCCGGCTGCGGGAGTCGGCCAAGTCGGTGCTGTACGTCTCGCACGACCGCGAGCTGTTGTCCCAGACCGCGGACCGGGTGGTGACGGTGGAGGGCGGCAGCGCCTGGGTGCACCCGGGCGGCTTCGACAGCTGGCACCAGGCCCGGATGGCGCGGCACGACCGGCTGGAGGAGCGGCGCCGGCGGTGGGACGAGGAGCACCAGAAGCTCCGGGAGCTGGTGGCGACGCTGAAACAGAAGGCGAGCTACAACGACGGCCTGGCCTCGCGGTACCAGGCGGCGCAGACCCGACTGCGCAGGTTCGAGGAGGCGGGCCCGCCGCCCCTGCCGCCCAGGGAGCAGAACATCCGGATGCGCCTGACCGGTGGCCGGACCGGCAGGCGGGTGCTCGTCTGTGAGCAGCTGGAGCTGGAGGACCTGACCTTCCCGTTCGACCTGGAGGTCTGGTACGGCGACCGGGTCGCGGTGCTCGGCGCCAACGGGACGGGGAAGTCGCACTTCCTGCGTCTGCTGGCCCGGGGCGGTACCGACCCGGATCCGTCGATCGTGCCGCTCGGCGAACCGCTCGGCCTGGCGCCGGTGAAGCACGGCGGTGTGGCCCGGCTCGGCGCACGCGTGCGTCCCGGCCACTTCTCCCAGACGCACGACCGGCCGGATCTGATGGACCGGACGCTGGTGGAGGTGCTGTGGCGCGGGGACGAGCACCGGGCCGGGATGGACCGGCACGCCGCGATGCGGGCGTTGAACCGGTACGAGCTGGCCGGGCAGGGGGACCAGCGGTTCGGGACGCTGTCCGGCGGACAGCAGGCGCGCTTCCTCGTCCTCCTGCTGGAACTGTCGGGTGCGACGCTGCTGCTGCTCGACGAGCCGACGGACAACCTGGACCTCGCCTCGGCGGAGGCGTTGGAGGCCGGGCTGCGGGCGTTCGAGGGCACGGTCCTGGCGGTGACCCACGATCGCTGGTTCGCCCGCTCGTTCAACCGGTTCCTGCTCTTTCGGGGCGACGGCGAGGTGGTCGAGACACCGGAGCCGGTCTGGGACGCGGGCTGAGCCGACCCGCCCGGTCCGGGGCCGGCCGGGTCGACCGGCCCGGTTCGGGGGCGGCCGGCCGCGGTGGGGTCACTCCACCCGTGTGGCGATGTCACTTCACGTGTTCGCGGAATTATCGTCCGTGTCATGTCCTGGCGTGCGGGCAGCGGCGCGGACGAGTCGACGGCACCGGGTCGGACCCGGGCCGTGCTGTGGCGAGCCGTGCGGCCCGTGGTCGTCGTCCTCCTGCTCGCAGCCCTCGGCTGGGCGGTCACCACACGGTGGGGCGAGGTCCGCGAGGTGCTCGGTGACCTGTCGGCCGCCACGCTGGTGCTCGCCGGAGTGGTTGCCGCGGCGGCGTACGGCTGCGGCTTCCTGGCCTGGCGCGCGATCCTGACCGACCTCGGGGCCGCCGTACCGGCCGCCGCTGCGGCGCGGATCTTCTTCGTGGGGCAGCTGGCGAAGTACCTGCCGGGCAAGGTCTGGCCGATCCTGCTGCAGTCCCGGCTCGGTCGGACGTACCGGGTGCCGGGTCGGGTGTCCGCGGCGGCGGCGCTGCTGGCCATGCTGGTCACCCTCGGCACCGGCATGCTGTTGACCGCGCTCACCCTGCCGCTGTTCGGAGGGCGGGTCCTCGACCGGTTCTGGTGGACTCCGGCGGTCGTACCGCTGGCGCTGGTCACGATCTGGCCGCCGGTGCTGAACCGCCTGCTCACCCGGTTGCTACGGCTGGCCCGCCGGGAGCCGATGCCGCGACCGTTGTCGGCGCGGGGCGTGGGGGCGGCGCTCGGGTGGTCGGTGCTGAGCTGGCTGGCGTACGGCGTCCACCTGTGGCTGGTGGTACGCGACGCCGGCGCGACCGGCGCGGCGTTGCCGCTGGTGTCGGTCGGCGCCTTCGCGGGTTCGTGGTGTCTGGGGTTCCTGCTCGCGGTCGCACCGGCCGGGATCGGGGCGCGGGAGGCGGCGTTGCCGCTGCTCCTGGCCGGCACCGTGGCCGCCCCGGTGGCCCTGGTCGCCGCGGTCGTGTCCCGGATGCTGATGACCGTCGTCGACCTGCTCTGTCCACTGGTGGCGCTGCTGGTGGAGCGGGTGGGTGCGGCAGGCGTGTCGGCGCCGGGGCCGCCGGTCGCACGCGGGTAGGCGTTGCCGTGACGGGTCGACACCGGATGCCTGCCGCGGCGTGCCCGTGGTGGCGGCGGGTGCGGCGAGGTGCCGCGCGACACCATCGGAACACTACGGAACGTGTCTATTAGTGTACTGTGCGATAATCTGCTTGCCGTGCGTTGGCTGGTCTTCGGCAGTTACGACGTGAGCCGGCATCCCCGGGTCGGCGTGCTCGTGCAGGGCCTCCGGGCCGCCGGGGACCAGGTCGAGGAACTGAACGTACCGCTGTCGGTGGACACCGCCGCCCGGGTCGCCGCGCTGCGGCAGCCCTGGCGGCTGCCCCTGGTGGCCGGCAAGCTGGCTCGGTGCTGGCTCCTGCTCGCCCTGCGGTCCCGGCGTCACCGACGGGCGATCCGCCGCGGCTCGGCGGAGGCGGTGCACGGTGTCCTGGTCGGCTACCTCGGACACTTCGACGTCCACCTGGCCCGGTGGCTGTTCCGGGGCACGCCGATCGTGCTCGATCACCTCGTCTCCGCGGCCGGCACGGCCCGTGACCGCCACCTGGTGGAGCGTGGCGGGCTGCGAGACCGGTTGCTGCGGATCGTCGACGACGCCGCGCTCCGACAGGCCGACATCGCGGTGGTGGACACCGAGGAGAACCTGGCCTCGTTGCCCGAGCACGCCCGGGACCGGGGAGTGGTGGTGCCGGTCGGCGCGGGAACCGAGTGGTTCGCCGCCGGCGGTCGGGCGAACCTCGCCGCCGCCGGCGGTGTCACGTCCACCGGTGGGGACGGCGCTGCCGGGAAGGACGGCGGAACGACGTGGGACGGCGCTCCCCACGCGGCGCCCGGACGGTTGCGGGTGGTCTTCGTCGGGCTCTACACCCCGTTGCACGGCACGGTGACGGTGGGCACGGCACTGGCACTGCTGGCCGACGACCCGCGCATCGAGGTGACCATGGTGGGGACCGGCCAGGATCTTCCGGCCTGCCGGCGGGCCGCCGCCAGCAACCCCCGGGTGACCTGGTACAGCTGGATCCCCGCTGCCGAGCTGCCCCGATGCGTCGCCTCGCACCACGTCGCGCTCGGCATCTTCGGCGACACCGACAAGGCGTTGCGGGTGGTGCCGACCAAGGTCTTCCAGGGTGCGGCGGCGGGGTGTGCGGTCGTCACCTCCGACACCGTCCCGCAGCGGCGGGCGCTCGGCGACGCGGCCGTGTTCGTCCCGCCGGGCGATCCGGAGGCGCTCGCCGCCGCGCTGCGCGGGTTGGCCGACGATCCGGATCGGGTCGCCCGGCTGCGGGCGGCGGCCCGACGCCGGGCCGCCGAACGGTTCGCTCCGGTGACCGTCGTCGCGCCGCTGCGGCACCGCCTCGCCGCCGTCGTCGCGCTGCCGGGGCGACGCGCCGCCGTGGTCGGTACGCCGGTACGGCACCGTACCGGTGGCAGGATCTTCACGGGCGGCGAGGCCTCCTCGGGAAGCGTGGCGACACCGCGGGACACGGCCGACGCGATGCCGACCACCGGGGTCGAGAGGAGGTTGTCCGATGGATGACCGGGTGGTGGATCCACCGTTGCCGCCCCGGGCGGCGTTGCGCTGGAGCATCGTCCGCCAGATCATCGCCGAGCAACAGCCGGAGACCATCCTGGAGCTGGGCTGTGGCCTCGGCTCCGTCGGTGCCCGGCTGGCCCGGATGGCGACCTACACCGCCGTCGAGCCGGACCCGCGCAGCTACCACGTCGCGCGGCAGCGGATAACCCCGCTCGGCGGGACGGTGTGCAACGGCGACCACCGGCAGGCCCCGACGCCGGGACGGTACGACCTGGTCTGCGCGTTCGAGGTGCTGGAACACCTCGCCGACGACGCGGCGGCCCTGGCCGAGTGGCTGCCACTGGTCCGGCCGGGTGGGCGTCTGCTGCTCTCCGTGCCGGCCGATCCGGACCGGTTCGGCTCCTGGGACGTCCTGGTGGGCCACTACCGGCGGTACTCGGCCGAGCAGCTTCGGCAGCGACTGGCCGAGGCCGGTGCGACGCAGATCAGAATCGTCCACTACGGATGGCCACTCGGCTATCTGCTCGACGAGGTACGGAACCGTTGGGCTCGCGGCCGGGGTTCGGGTGGCGGGGCGAACGGTACGGCCGAGGAGCGGACCACGCGGTCCGGTCGTGTCCTCCAGCCGCGGGGCTCGCTCGTCGGGGGGATCATCCGGATGGCGGTGTCGCCGTTCGCCGCGCTCCAGCGGATGCGACCGGACCGCGGTCCGGGACTCGTCGCGGTGGCCACCCGCCCCGGGTGACACGTGGTCGGCCTCCGCCGGCCGGACACCCGTGTTCCCGGTGGCGGTGCGGCCCGGGTGGAGCGCGGGCGAGCCGGGTGGAGGCGCCGGCGGCACCCGACGCCCTGACCGGCGGAGCCGGCGTCGACGTCGCGCGTGTCGTCGCCGCGCGCTCAGTCACGGTGCGCGCTCAGTCACGGTGCGCGCTCAGTCACGGTGCGCGGCCGACCGCAGGGCGGCGACGGGGACCAGAGCGTAGCGGCCGTTCCTGGCCACCGCGGCCGACTCGACCGACGCGGGCAGCCAGGCCGGCCGTCTCGCCAGATCCACCAGCACCAACTCGTCGGGGCGGGTGGCGTCGTCGGCCAGGTCCGCGTCGGTGAGGACCCGCGGCGGCAGGTTCCAGTAGTAGGTGAGCCAGCGCGGGCTGTTCAGACCGCTGCCGACGACCCAGGCGTACCGCTGGTGGGGCGCCGGTGGATGGGAGGCGACGAGCCGGCCGGCCCGCGCCGGTTCGTCGACGAGCCGCTGCCCGACCGGGCCGAGGGCCAGCACCCCGAGGTACGCCACGAGGCCGGCACCGGCCAGCGCCGCCACCCACCGCCGTACGGTGACCGTCACGGTGGTCTCGGCGACGGTGCGGTCGACCAGCGCACCCGTCCCGACCAGGCCCACCACCAGGACCGGGTACGACCAGTACGAGTGGACGAAGGCCCCGTTGTTGAACACCAGGATCCACGCGGCGGTGAAGCCGGAGGCGAGTGCCAGGTAGCCGCGGGTGCGACGGTCGAGCAGGCCGGCGAGCCCGCCGAGCGGCAACACCACGAGGTACCAGACCGGAAGCAGGTCGCGGGCGTACCGCCACTGCCGGTCGAGGAACTGCCGGAGGCCGTAGCCACCGCCGGTGCTGCGGAGTTCCGCCTGGCTGCCGAGCCGGGCCAGCCCGGTGACCCCGGCGACGAACGCGACACTCACCGCCGCCCCGACCAGCATGCTGGCGCCCACCAGGAGCACCACCCGGTCGAGGCGGCGCCGGGCGGCCAGCAGCCAGCCGCCGAGCAGCGCGGCGAGCACGACGCCGGGCCACGACACCAGAGTGCTGAGCAGGGCGGCGACACAGGTGGCGGCCACCAGCCGGCGGGACGGGTGGGGCTGCCGGCGCAGCCGCACGACCCCGGCCGACAGCGCCAGGACGGGCCCCAGGTCGACCATCAGCGGGCCGTAGACCCAGTAGAAGGTCGTGGCCACCATCAGTCCGACGGCGAGCAGGGTGGCGCTCCACCGGATCCCGAACCCGCGCAGCAGCGCGGCCGCGGAAGGGATGATCAACAGGGCGAGCAGGTACGCCGGCAGCCACACCTGGTACTCGCCGTTGCCGGGCAGCAGTCCGCACAGCGCGGTGAGCAGGTTCAGCAGTGGCGGGTGGTGCGCGTACGGCAGTGAGGCGTACGGCGCCCAGTCGGCGCCGAGGTGTGAGCCGAGGACGCCGTGCTCCTGGAGGTTCCGCAGGTGCAGGGCGTACCGTCCGATGATCCGACCCAGGTGGTCGTCGCCGAACGGCGCGTCGAGGCGGGGCAGCCAGGTCAGCGCGACCAGGCCGGTGAGGGCGGCGACCGCGGACCACCCGCGGCGGTCGTGGACGGGGCGGGGTACGGCCCCGTCGCGGCGACCGCCTCCGGCCGCGGCGGCGGGGGCGACGGTGCCCGGACCGGTCGACGGTGTGGCGGACAGGCCGGCCGACGGAGCGGGAGGCGTGCCGGAGGGCGGGCCCGGGGTGGTGCCGGCCGTCGTCACGGATGGTTTCCGGTCGGCCAGTCCACCCGGGACCGGACGATGAGGTCGGCGAGGAGCGCCACCGCGGCGATGATCAGTCCGGCGCAGAGCAGCAGCACCGTGTTGGTCGCGATCCGGACCGGGTGCACGACCAGGTCGTACCCGGTCTTCGCGGTGCCGACGGCGAGCAGCCACAGGGCGGGTGGCATCAACACCTTGAGCGGGTTGAAGTACATGACCATGCGCAGCACCTGGAGGAGGTAGCGGTAGGCGTCCCGGACGAGGTGGAACTTGGAGGTCCCCGACCGGGGGGCGTACTCGACCGGGACGTACTGCACGTCGTGCTGGTTGTGCAGGAACGCCATCGTGATCGTCGTCACGCAGGAGAACCCGGGGGGCAGCAGCCGGAGGTACGGCAGCGCGACGTCGCGGCGGAACGCCCGCAGGCCCGAGTTGAGGTCGGGGATCCGGGTGCCGGCGAGCCACTCGGCGATCTTCCGGATGAGCCACTTGGCGGGGACCCGGAGGAGCTTGTGACTGCCCTGCTCGCTGGTCCGTGCCCCGACCACCTGGTCGACCTGTGGCTGGGTGAGCAGCAGCCGGACGAGTTCGGGGATCCGCTCGTTCGGGTAGGTCATGTCGGCGTCGGTCCAGACCACGATGCCGCCGCGCGCCTGCTGGGTGCCGATCCGGCGGGCGGTGCCGGAGCCGCCGTTGCGGTGGAAGGCCAGCACCCGTAGGTGCGGGAAACGGGTGCTCGCCTCACGCAGAACGTGCAGGGTGCCGTCGGTGGAGGCGTCGTCGATCGCGATGAGTTCGTATCGGAGGCCGCTGGCGTCCAGCGCTTTCGTGATCCGTTGGATCTCCGTCAGGACGTGCGCCTGCTCGTTGTAGCAGGGCAGGACGACGGAGACGTCGAGGGCTGCGTCGTCGTTGCGGGGAAGTTGCGCGGGAACGCGCGACAGATCCACACCGGGATGGTCGAATCGGCCGGTCACCGCCATGGGAACCCACGCCTCCGAGCGCCGTGCGGCGACCGGGGAAGGGCAGGTGAAAACAATTGGTCGCCGCATTCGGGGTCACCATACAACAGTTACGTCGGCATTCCTGCGACGCGCTGTGGCGTGGCGTTTCGCGTGCCGCGTGAATCAATTTCGCGAGCTGTTCTCACCCGTGGTGCGAACACGTCACGAAGAATCGTTCCACCGTCCGGCGGTCCCGGTCCGGTACGCCGCGCGTCGGCGCACCGGGCGCGCGTAGGGTGATCTTATGAGTGAGATGACCTACCGCCGATTGGGCAACTCCGGACTCGTGGTGTCCGTGGTCGGGGTCGGCTGCAACAACTTCGGGCGCAAGCTCGACGCCGCGGGGACCCGGGCGGTGGTCGACGCCGCGTTGGACGTCGGGATCAACTTCTTCGACACGGCCGACATCTACGGCGAGCCGAAGGGCAGCTCGGAGGAGATGCTCGGCGCCGCGCTGCGCGGCCGGCGCGACGACGTGGTGGTGGCGACCAAGTTCGGCATGGACATGGGCGGGCTGAACGGGCCGGACCACGGCGCCCGGGGCGCCCGCCGGTACATCGTCAGGGCGGTGGAGGCGTCGCTGCGCCGACTCGGCACCGACTGGATCGACCTCTACCAGATGCACCAGCCCGACCCGGGTACGCCGATCGAGGAGACCCTGAGCGCGCTCGACGACCTGGTCCGGGCCGGCAAGGTGCGCTACCTCGGCAACTCCAACTTCGCCGGCTGGCAGATCGCCGACGCGGCCTGGGCCGCCCGGACCCACGGCTGGGCACCCTTCGTCAGCGCCCAGAACCACTACAGCCTGCTGCACCGGGAGGCCGAGGCCGAGGTCGTACCCGCCGCCCAGCACTTCGGGCTGGGTGTGCTGCCGTACTTCCCGCTCGCCGACGGGCTGCTCACCGGCAAGTACCGGCGCAACGTTCCGCCGCCCGCCGGCAGCCGGCTCGCCGGCAACGCACCCCGTTACGCGCAGCGGCTCGCCTCCGCGCCCTGGGACACGATCGAGGCCATCGAGAAATTCGCCGCCGAGCGCGGACTGTCCATGCTGGACGTGGCGATCGGTGGGCTGGCCGCCCAGCCGGCGGTGACCTCGGTGATCGCCGGGGCCACCAGCGCCGAGCAGGTACGCGCCAACGCCGCGGCTGGTCGCTGGCGCCCGAGCGCCGAGGACCTGTCCGCGCTGCGCGCCCTGCTCTGACCCGTCGCCGTCCCGGTGCGCCATTCCCGGTCGGCCCCGCCCGTCCGGTCGGCGCACCGGCCGCGCGGTGGGGTCTGCCCGCCCCGGCGGGCGAGGTGACGACACCGCGCGTCCAGCCCGACGCCCCGGTCGGACGTCCGTGAGCCGGTGGGACGGGGGTGGGGACCGCCGTGGTGCCGGCGGGCCCGCGACGGCGATCGGCGACGTCGGCCCCGGTCCCGCCGGATCACGGGACTTTACGACGGCGTCGCCGAGCGCGTATCGTCGCCGACAAGTAACCCACGGGAGCCCGGTGTACCGGGCTGAGAGGGGGGCTGGAGCCCCCGACCGTCGAACCTGATCCGGGTAATGCCGGCGCAGGGAGGAGTGTTGCCATGTCGTACCTTGGTCGACTTCATCTCGTCACCGACACCCGGCCGGGTCGGGACCCGCTCGCGACGGTGCGGGCCGCGTTGTCGGTGGCCGGCCCCGAACTGGTCGTCCAGGTACGGGTCGAGGACGACGTCGACGACCGGACGGCGTACGAGCTGACCTGTGAGATCCGCGCGCTGTGCGACCAGGCCGGGGCGACCTGTCTGGTCAACGACCGGCTGCACGTCGCACTCGCGGCCGGAGCGGGTGGGGCGCACGTCGGCGCCCGGGATCTGCCCGTCGACGCCGCCCGGCGGCTGCTCGGTCCGGCGGCCCTGCTCGGCGCGACCGCCCGCGACCCCGAGACGGGGGCGGCGGCGGTGGCGGCCGGCGCCAGCTACCTCGGTGTCGGGCCCTGCTACGCCACGGCCACGAAGGACGGACTGCCGGCACCGATCGGCCCGGACGGCATCCGGCGGGTCGCCTCGGCGGTGTCCGTGCCGGTGATCGCGATCGGCGGGGTCACCGCCGCGCGGGTGCCCGCGCTGCGGGCCGCCGGGGCGTACGGGGTGGCGGTCGTCGGGGCCATCTCCCTGGCCGCCGACCCGGCCCGGGCCACCGCCGAGCTGCTCGCCGCGCTGGACGTCGGGGCGGCCGGCGAGCCGGACGCCGTCACCCCGGCCGGAACCGACCGACGCTCGCCACCCGGTGGAGGCGCCCGTGCGCACTCCACCGGGGTGGCGGCATGCTGAGCCACCGACGTCCCGACGTCACGGTGGTCGGCGGCGGCCCGATCGGGCTGGCCGTCGCCTGGCGCTGCGCCGACCGCGGCATGCGGGTCACGCTGTACGACCCGGCCCCCGGCTCGGGGGCGTCCCACGCCGCCGCCGGCATGCTGGCCCCGGTGACCGAGGCGCACTTCGGCGAACGGGCGCTGACCGCGCTGCTGGTCGCCGCCGCCGCGCGGTGGCCCGACTTCGCCGCCGACCTGACCGCACGGACCGGCCGGGACCTCGGCTACCGCACCGAGGGCACCCTCGTCGTCGCCCTCACCGGTGACGACCTCGCCGAGGCGGAGCGGCTCTGGGCGTACCAGCGGGACCTCGGACTGCCGGTGACGCCGCTGCGTCCGGCGGAGCTGCGGGCCCGGGAGCCCCTGCTGGCGACCCGGCTGCGCGGCGGCGCGTTCGCCCCCGACGACCACCAGGTGGACCCGCGCCGGCTGGTGGCCGCGCTGCGGGTCGCGGCCGTCGGGGCCGGGGTCCGGCTGGTCGCCCGGCGGGTCGCCACGCTCGCCGAGGTGCCACCGACCGGGCGGGTGGTGGTGGCCGCCGGCTGCGCCACCGCCGCGCTGACCGGCCTGCCGATCCGCCCGGTGAAGGGGCAGGTCCTGCGGTTGCGGGCGCCCGGCAGGGCCGCGCCCGGTTTCCGCCACGTCATCCGGGGTCATGCCGACGGCCGTTCCGTCTACCTCGTCCCCCGTGTCGACGGGGAGGTGGTGGTCGGTGCCACCGCCGAGGAGCGCGGTGATCTCACGGTCACCGCCGGCGCCGTGCTGGAGCTGCTCCGCGCCGCCACCGACGTGCTGCCGGAGCTCGGCGAGTACGAGCTGGTGGAGGCCCGTGCCGGGCTGCGCCCCGGCACGCCGGACAACGCGCCGCTGCTCGGCCCGCTGCCGGGGCGTCCCGACGTGCTGGTCGCGAGCGGGCACCACCGCAACGGGATCGTGTTGACCCCGCTCACCGCCGACCTGGTCGCGGACCTGCTGGCAACCGGCGTGGCCGATCCGCTGCTCGTCCCGTTCGCCCCGGACCGGTTCGGGGCGGGCACCGTCCGGGATTCGTCCGGGGCCGGACAGGACGCCGGACCCGGGATGTCTCAAGCCGGGAGGACACCATGGAACTGACCGTGAACGGAGTGGGGCGGCGGGTGTCCGCCGCGATCACGCTGGCTGATCTGGTGAGCGAGATGATCCCGGAGAGCCGCGGGGTGGCGGTGGCGGTGAACGGCGAGGTCGTACCCCGGGTCGGCTGGGCGGCCCGGACGTTGCGCGACGGAGACCGGGTCGAGGTGCTGACCGCGGCCCAGGGCGGGTGAGCGTGGTGACCACCGTGTTGAACCCCGCCACCGCCGTCGCCGACGGGTTCGTTCTCGCCGGCGAGACGTTCCGGTCCCGACTCATTCTCGGCACCGGCGGGGCGAGCAGCCCGCACGTGTTGGAACAGGCGATCCGGGCCAGCGGGACGGAGCTGGTCACCGTGGCGCTGCGCCGGGTCGACAGCAGCGCCACGATGGGCGGCGGACTGCTGGACGTCCTCACCCGCTGCGGCGTCCGGCTGCTGCCGAACACCGCCGGCTGCCGTACCGCCGCCGAGGCGGTGACGACGGCCCGGCTCGCCCGGGAGGCGTTCGGGACGTCGTGGGTGAAGCTCGAGGTGATCGGGGACGAGCGGACCCTGCTGCCCGACGCGGTCGAGCTGGTCGCCGCCGCCGAACAGCTGGTCGCCGACGGGTTCACCGTGCTGCCGTACACCACCGGCGATCCGGTGCTGGCCCGGCGGCTCGCCGACCTCGGCTGCGCCGCGGTGATGCCGGCGGGCGCGCCGATCGGCTCGGGGCTGGGCATCACCGACCCGCACCAGATCCGGCTGCTGCGGCAGAGCGTCGACGTACCGGTGATCCTCGACGCCGGGATCGGTACCGCCTCCGACGCGGCGCTGGCGATGGAGCTGGGCTGTGACGCGGTGCTGCTGGCCAGCGCGGTGACCCGGGCGGCGGACCCGGTGCGGATGGCGACCGCGATGCGGCACGCCGTCGAGGCGGGGTGGCTGGCCGCCGGGGCGGGGCGGATCCCGCGCCGCTTCCACGCGCTGGCGTCCACACCGGACGACGGGCGGCCGGAGCTGTGAACCGGGAAACCGCGGCCGTCGGTGGCGGCACCGGCGGCACCGTTCCGCACGGGGTCGTGGTGGTGACCGACCGGCGGCAGGCGCGGCGTCCGCTGCCCGAGGTCGTCGAGGCCGCGGTCGCCGGTGGGGCGCGCTGGGTGCTGCTCCGGGAGCGGGACCTGCCCCGCGCCGAGCGTCTGGCGCTGGCCCGGCGGCTGCGCGCGCTGCTCTCCCCGGTCGGCGGAAGACTGCTGGTCGCCGGCCCGGACCCGCTCGACGGCGACGCCGTGCACCTGACCGCCGCCGGGCCCTATCCGCCGCCGGCGCTGCCGCTGGTCGGCCGCTCCTGTCACGACGAGGCCGAACTGCGCCGGCTCTCCACGGAGGACTACGTCACCCTGTCCCCGGTGTTCCCGACCCCGTCCAAGCCCGGGTACGGCCCGCCACTGGAGCCGGGCGGGCTGGCCAGGCTCGTCGCCCGCACCCCGGTGCCGGCCCTCGCGCTCGGCGGTGTCGACACGCCGGAGCGGGTGGTGGCCTGCCGGGCCGCCGGGGCGGCCGGGGTGGCGGTGATGGGGGCGGTGATGCGGGCCGCCGACCCGGCCGGGCTGGTCCGGGACCTCACCGCGGCGGCGTCGGGCCCGGTGGCGGCGGGGAGGTGGGCCGGATGACCCCGCCGGTGGTGCTCACCGTGGCCGGGTCCGACTCCGGGGCGGGGGCGGGAATCCAGGCCGACCTGAAGGTCTTCGCGGCGCTCGGGGTCTACGGCACCTCGGTGCTGACCGCGGTCACCGCGCAGAACACCCGCGCGGTCCGCGCCGTCTCACCCGTTCCCGCCGAGATGGTGACCGAGCAGATCACCGCGCTCGTCGAGGATCTGCCGCCGGTGGCGGTGAAGACCGGGATGCTCGGCGGTGCGGCGGTGGCCGAGGCGGTGGCCGACGCGGCCCGGGCCGGGCTGTTGCCCAACCTCGTGGTCGATCCGGTGCTGGTCTCGACCAGCGGGCACCGGCTGGGCGTGGTCGAGGCGGTGGCCCGACTGCTGCCGTACGCACTGGTGGCGACCCCGAACCGGGCGGAGGCCTCGGCCCTGCTCGGCTGGCCGGTCACCACCGTCGAGGAGATGGCGAGGGCGGCCCGGCAGCTCGCCGAGCGGGGGCCCCGGTACGTGGTCGTCACCGGCGGGGACGCCGGGGCGACCGGTACCGGACGCGAACCCGACGCCGCGGTCGACGTGCTGTGGACCGGCAGCGAGGTGCGACTGTTGCGCGGGCCGTGGGTGTCGACCCGGAACACCCACGGCACCGGGTGTTCCTTCTCGGCCGCGATCGCCGCCCGGCTCGCCCTCGGCGACCCGGTGCCGGCTGCCGTGGACGCCGCCAAGCGGTACGTCGGCCGGGCGCTGCGCGGGGCCCGGCACTGGGATCTCGGTGGCGGTCACGGACCGCTGGACCACCACGGCTGGTCCGGCGGAGACGACCAGGAGGACCCGCGGGGTCCGACAGCAGGGAGGTGGAAACCGTGATGACTCGCCGCAAGGTGTACGTCGAGGGAAGCCGCCCGGATCTCCGGGTGCCCTTCGCCGAGGTGCGGTTGACCGGGGACGAACCGCCGGTCCGGCTCTACGACACGTCGGGGCCCGGCTCCGACCCCGGTGCGGGACTGCCGCCACTGCGCGGCGCCTGGATCGCGGAGCGGGGCGACGTGGCCCCGGTCCGGGGCGCCGGTACCCCGCTGGCCGGGCGGGACGGGGCCCGGCCGACCCAGCTCGCGTACGCCCGCGCCGGGATCGTGACTCCCGAGATGGAGTTCGTCGCGATCCGGGAGGGAGTGCCGGTCGAGGTGGTCCGGGAGGAGATCGCCGCCGGCCGGGCGGTGCTGCCGCTCAACGTCAACCACCCGGAGTGCGAGCCGGCGATCATCGGGAAGCGGTTCCTGGTGAAGGTGAACGCCAACATCGGCACCTCTGCCGTCACCTCGTCCATCGAGGAGGAGGTGGAGAAGCTGACCTGGGCGATCCGGTGGGGCGCGGACACGGTGATGGACCTCTCCACGGGCGCGCGGATCCACGAGACCAGGGAGGCGATCATCCGCAACGCGCCGGTACCGGTCGGGACGGTGCCGATCTACCAGGCGTTGGAGAAGGTCGGCGGGAACCCGGCGAAGCTGGACTGGGCGGTGTTCCGGGACACCGTGATCGAGCAGGCCGAGCAGGGCGTCGACTACATGACCGTGCACGCCGGGGTGCGGCTGGCGTACGTCCCCATGGCGGTGAACCGGGTCACCGGGATCGTCTCCCGGGGCGGCTCCATCATGGCCGCCTGGTGTCTGGCGCACCACAGGGAGAACTTCCTCTACACCCACTTCGCCGAACTCTGCGAGATCTTCGCCCGCTACGACGTCACCTTCTCACTCGGAGACGGACTGCGGCCCGGCTCGATCGCCGACGCGAACGACGAGGCCCAGTTCGCCGAGCTGCGTACTCTCGGCGAGCTCACGGCCATCGCCCGGGAGCACGACGTCCAGGTGATGGTCGAGGGACCGGGGCACGTGCCGATGCACAAGATCAAAGAGAATGTCGATCTCCAGCAGGAGGTCTGCCGGGGCGCGCCGTTCTACACCCTCGGTCCGCTCACCACCGACATCGCTCCGGGGTACGACCACATCACCTCGGCGATCGGGGCCGCGATGATCGGAATGTACGGCACCGCGATGCTCTGCTACGTGACCCCGAAGGAGCACCTGGGGCTGCCGAACCGGGAGGACGTGAAGGCGGGGGTGATCGCGTACAAGATCGCGGCGCACGCGGCCGACCTGGCCAAGGGGCACCCGGGGGCGCGGGCCTGGGACGACGCGCTGTCGAAGGCCCGCTTCGAGTTCCGCTGGGAGGACCAGTTCAACCTCTCCCTCGACCCGGAGACCGCACGGTCGTACCACGACGCGACGTTGCCGGCCGCGCCCGCCAAGACGGCGCACTTCTGCTCGATGTGCGGACCGAAGTTCTGCTCGATGCGGATCACCCAGGACCTGAAGGAGTACGCCGAGCAGGGGATGAGGAGGAAGTCCGACGAGTTTCTCGCCGCGGGCGGGAGCGTCTACGTGCCGACGACCTGAGCTCCGGCCGGCGCCGGTCGGAACGCGGGCGGGCCGTCGCGGTCGGCGTCGCCCGACCTCGCCCCGGTCCGGGCCGACCCGGGATCCGCCCGGGCCGGCCCGGCGCGTCGTCGACGGGCGCCCGGTGGGCACCCGGCAGGTCTGACGCCCCGACCTCAGGCGACCGGGGCGGGCTGGTGCTGGTCGAGGAGCAGTTCGTGCAGCTCGGCGCTGCACCGGGCGACATCCTCCAGGTGCGCGTTGCGCCCCAGGGAGCGCGGCCGGGGAATGTCGATGTCGAGCACCTTGCGGATGCGTCCGGGCCGTGGGCTCAGCACGACGACCCGGTCCGCGAGGAGCACCGCCTCGTCGATCGAGTGGGTGACGAAGACGATCGTCGCCGAGTGCTCCATGTGGATCCGCTGCAGCTCGACCGAGAGCTCCTCCCGGGTGAGGGCGTCGAGCGCCGAGAAGGGCTCGTCCATCAGCAACACCTTGGGCTGCTGGATCAGCGCCCGACAGAGCGAGACCCGCTGCTGCATGCCGCCGGACAGCTCGTGCGGCAGGCGCTTCTCGAACCCGCTGAGCCCGACCATGTCCAGCAGCTCCCGGGCCCGCTTCCGGTGCTCGGACCTCGACCAGCCGAAGATCTCGGTGGGTAGCAGCACGTTGTCGAGAACCGAGCGCCACGGCAGCAGCGCGGGACGCTGGAAGACCATGGCGATGTCGCGGCGGGGCTTGTCCACGACGCTGCCCGCGACCCGCACCTCGCCCTCGGTGACCGGCAGCAGGCCGGCGATCAGCCGCAGCATGGTGGACTTGCCGCAGCCGGACCGTCCCACCACCGCGACGAACTCGCCCGCCGCGACCTCGAGGTCGATGCCCCGCAGTGCCTCCACCGTTCCGGACCGACCGCCGAAGGTCCGGGAGACTCCGGTGAGTCGGATCATCGCTCACTCACCTCATTCGCTCGTCGAGAGGGGACAGGCTATCGGGCGGTCGGCCTCGGCCGCGACCAGGACCTGCCTGGTTTCGCGGCCGACCATGCCGAAATCTACCGAACGTGACCGGAGGCGACGCCGTGCGTGTCCACATCGGAAATCCACATTGCATTTCCGAAACGGTGACGTGCGGCCGGCCCACCCGTCGGGCGGGCCGGCCGCCGCGTCAGCCGGCCAGCCGCCAACGCCCTCCGCGGGCCACCAGGAGGGTCAGCGCCTGCGGCATGAGTCCCGAGTGGTTCTCCGGCGTGATCCGGATCGGACCGGACAGACCGTCGGTCTCCGAGGTTTCCAGCAGGTTCCGGATCGTGTCCCGGTTGGGTACGCCATCCTCACCGGCCCGGTTGATCGCGTCGACGATGAGCTGCACCGCGTCCGCCGCGAACGACGAGTACCCGTAGTAGCCGCCGAACCGTGCCGTGTAGTCCATGAACCACTGCTTGCGGGCCGCCTTCGCCGGAGTGGTCGCGATGACGTCGTCGATCGCCATGGTCTGGGTGAACACCATGACGGTGTCCTCCGCGGCCCGGCCCGCGCTGCCGAGGAACAGGTCGCCGGCGGCCACGCCGTCGAAGAAGACGTCACCTTTGAACTTCTCCTCCGCGAGGCTGGTGCTCGCCAGCGTGGCCTGCTGGGCCGGTGCCCAGACCACCACCGCGTCGGGCACGCTCGCGACCAGCGCCTGCACCGCCTGGCTCACGTCCGTGTCGGTGGGCTGGACGGCGCGGGCACCGCTCAGGTCGATGCCCGCCTTCCTGAGCTCGGTGCGGAGGGTCCGCAGGCCCTCCTGGCCGTACTTGTCGTTGGTGTGCAACAGCGCGACGGTCTTCGCCTTGCGGTTGGAGAGCTCGGTGACGATGGCCGCGGCGTTGTCACGGGCGTTCGGACCCAGCTTGAACATGTACCGCCGGTCGGCGGCCGGGGCGGCGACGTCGCTGGCCGGGGCCAGGGCGATGGTCGGCACCCGCCGGTCGTTGACGGTCTTCGCGGCGCTGATGGCGCACTCGTTGCAGCTGCCCATGATGATGGCGCTGATCGCCGGGTTGCTGGCGAAGTCGCCGATGTTGCTCTCCGACACCTTCTGGTCGAACCGGTTGTCCCGGACGTCCAGCCGGAGCCTGCGGCCGCCCAGCACACCGGACTCGTTGACCTGCTCGACCTTGAGCTCCAGCGCGCGCTGGTAGGCCTTGCCGACCTGCGCCGCCGCACCGGAGAGTTCCAGATCGGCACCGATCAGGATTTCGCCGGTCGCCTGCTCGGCGTCGCCGAACTGGCAACCGGTCAACGAGGTCGCCATGATGACCGACGCGAGCAGCGCCGGTATCGCGGAGCGGATGGGCCTCAACTCAGTCCTCCAAGTTTGCGGCGCGGCGGGGCCGGTCCGCGTCGCCGACGCCGTCCTCCACAATGGATTGAAACGCGGTTCTGGCGTACGGTTCAGGCGAAGCCTTCAAACTCGCAAAACCTTGCCAATGCCCAGGCGCCTCGGTCAAGCGCCGGATAGCCCGGATGGTCTCGGGACGTCGTATCCCACATAGTGATAAAGAGGGAGCAGGGGTGGAGCGTAACTATCCAGAATCAAACCGCCACTCTGGTGATATATCTCCTGATCAGAGGCGTGCCGTTTCGTCGATCCGTTGGACCCGAGGGTAGTGAACGCGGGATGCGGCGCCTTCGGTACCCTACCGTCGCTTCCCAAAGCGGCCTTCATCTGATGAAATCGCGGCCGTGCCGCGTGCGGCTCGATCCGCTGCAGCAGGCATCGGTCGACGGGTCACGTAAAGAATCGACGGAGGCGATGTCGTGAGCACCGGACCTACGACCCTGCCCGCCAAAGGCCCGCGGGAGGGGACCGCACGACGGCGCTGGATCCCACGGCTGCGGGACGCCCGAATCCGGTCCAAACTCGCGCTGATCCTCGTCGTGCCGGTCGCGGCGGTCATCGCGCTGGCGTCGATTCGGCTGGTCGACATCGGCCGGGAGGCGTACCAGGCCACCGTCGTGCGCTCGCTCACCGAGCTCTCCACCGACGTCTCGGCGCTCACCCAGGACATCCACAGTGAACGGATGGCGGCGGCGCGGTTGCTCGCCGACCCGAAGGCCAACACCGACGCGTACAACACCGCCATCCGGAACACCGACGAGCGGATCGCCGCCTACAACAGCCGCCGTACCGAGCTGGGTGAGATCCCCACCTCGGTGCAGGCCCGGCTCGACGTCATCGACGACCGGCTGGCGACCCTCAACGGCACCCGCCAGGAGGTGCTGGACCAGCGCCGGATGGCACCCTCCGAGGCCGCCCTCCGGTACGGTGTGATCGTCGACGCCCTGGTGTCGTACGGCGACGCCCTCGGCCAGCTCTCCGGTGAGGGCGCGGTCGGGGACAGCATCCGTACCCTCTCCTCGCTCGCCCAGGCCAAGAAGGCCGTCGCCGAGGAGGAGGCGGTCGTCTACGGCGCCCTCGCCGGCGGGAGGCTCGACGAGGAGCAGTTCTCGGCCTTCGTGGCCACCCTGACCGGGCAGCAGGAGGCGCTGCTGGCCTTCGCCGCCTCCGCCAACGCCCGCCAGCGCGACGTGTTGAACGGCGCGGTCACCGGTGACGCCGCGCTCCTCGCCGACAAGGTCGCCCAGGAGCTGACCCGCTCGGTCGGCCAGCGGGCCCCGATGACGCCCCACGAGGCGGCGATCGCGATCGGCGCGATCAACGACCTGATGCGGTGGGCGGAGACCCAGATGGAGGCGGACCTGCTCGACCAGGCCGACCGGGCCCGGTCCGAGGTGGTTCAGCAGGCCATCGTCGAGTCGGTGATCGTGCTGCTCACCCTGCTCATCGCGATCGCGCTCGCCGTCGCGCTCGCCCGCTCGCTCAACCAGTCGCTGCGGCGGCTGCGGGAGGGCGCGCTGTCGGTGGCGAACCACGACCTGCCGGAGGCGGTCAAGCGGCTGCAGAACGTCGGCACCCTCGGTGAGGGCGGGGTCGAGGAGGTCGTCCGCCAGGTCCGTGACCCGATCCAGCTTCCGAACAAGGACGAGATCGGTCAGGTCGCCCTCGCCTTCAACGTCGTCCACCGGGAGGCGGTCCGGATCGCCGCCGAGCAGGCCGCCCTGCGGACGAGCGTGTCGGCGATGTTCCTCAGCCTGGCCCGCCGCAGCCAGACCCTGGTCGACCGGATGATCGGCGAACTGGATGCGATCGAGCAGGGCGAGGAGGACCCGAAGCGGCTCGCGAAGCTCTTCGAGCTCGACCACCTGGCCACCCGGATGCGCCGCAACGACGAGAACCTGCTCGTGCTGGCCGGCGCCGACTCCACCCCTCCGCGTCGCGAGGACGCGCTGCTGATCGACACGCTGCGCGCGGCGCAGTCGGAGGTCGAGCTCTACAACCGGATCGAGTTCGGCACGGTCGACCCCGACATCTCCGTCGCCGCCCAGGCCGTCAACGACGTCGTCCGGCTCGTCGCCGAGCTTCTCGACAACGCGACCCGGTTCTCGCCGCCGCACACCAGCGTGGTCGCCGAGGCCCGCCGCATCCGCGACTACGTGCTGATCCAGATCGAGGACCGCGGTCTGGGGCTCAGCGAGGAGCAGATGGACGCCCTCAACCGTCGGTTGGCGGAGCCGCCCGCCGTCGACGTGGCGACCTTCCGCCTCATGGGCCTGGCGGTGGTCGGTCGGCTGGCCCACCGGCACGGCATCCGGGTCGACCTGCGGCGCAACGTGGAGGGCGGCACGGTCGCCCAGGTCACCCTGCCGTCCAGCATCATCGTGTTGCCCAAGCCCCGGGGTCGGGACCAGGTCTTCGGCCGTCCGCGGCAGCCGCTCGCCGTCGAACCCGGACCGTCGGCCGCGTCGGCGAACAGCAGCGGCACCGGGGAGGGTTGGTCGGAGCCGCTGCCGCGGACCGGAGCCTCGCGCACCCCGACGCTGACCGACCAGTGGCGCAACGCGCTGCCGTCGCAGTGGCAGAACCGGGTCGCCCCGGAGCAACCGCGACCGGTCGACACCACGCCCTCGCCGGCCCAGCCGGCGACGCAGCTGACCGCGACGCAACTGTCCGGCACGCCCACACCGACCTACCAGACCGTGCCGCCGAACCAGGGCCAGTCGGCGCCGTCGGGCGCCTCCACCGGATCCGGCGTCAGCGCGCCGACGGTGGCCTACCCGACCGTCGGGTCACTACCGCGACGCACGCCGGGGACCGCCGGTCCGATCGCCGCGCAGAACCAGAACCAGAACCTGACCCCGACGACAACGCCGGGTTCCAGCCTGCCCGCGGGGCCGGTCGCGGGCTCGCCGGCCGCCAGCACGGCGAGTGTCGCCCCCCGGGTCGAGGACAACGGCGAGGCGCCGATCTTCCGCGAGATGGAGGCGGTCTGGTTCCGCTCGCACGGATCGGACGCCACCGCGATCTTCACCGTGCCGGCCGACGGTTACCAGCAGCCGCCCGCGTCCGGGGGGACGTCCTCGGAATCGGGCACGGCCACCCCTGGCCGGGCTCCGTTGGCCACCCGTACGCCGGGACAGTCGGCGCCGCCTCCGGCCTCGTACACTCCATCATCGACGTCGTCGGCTGACCCGGCCTCCGCACCGGCCTCGGCCGCGCAGTCGGCCCCGCCCGCGGGTGCCTGGCGGACGGCCGCCGACGAGGGCTGGGCCCTGGCCAGCCGGGCTGCCATGCCGACCACCGCGGGCACCACCCGGTCCGGTCTGCCCAAGCGGGTGCCGCAGGCGCAGTTGGTGCCGGGCGGGGTCGAGGCCAAGCCCCGGGAGCGGACCCGACGCACACCGGATGAAGTACGCGGTCTGCTGTCGGCCTACCACCGCGGGGTCCAGCGTGGCCGAGCGGCCGGTATAGAGCAGTACGGCACCACCTCAACCAAGGAGACGAGCGGATGAACAGGCCAGCAGCGATGCAGGACATGAGTTGGCTGCTCACCAACTTTGCCGACAGCGTCGCGGGGATCGCGCACGTGGTGGCGGTCTCGGCGGATGGCCTTCTCCTCGCCTCCTCGCGGGACCTGCCGCCGGACCGGGCCGATCAGCTCGCGGCGATCGCCTCCGGTGTGGTCAGTCTGACTGACGGTGCCGCACGGATGTTCAACGCCGGCGGCGTCCTGCAGACTGTCATCGAAATGGACAGTGGCTACCTGTTCCTGATGTCGATCAGCGATGGGTCTGCGTTGGCTGTGCTGGCCGCCCGCAACTGCGACGTGGGTCAGGTGGGTTACGAGATGGCGTTGCTCGTGGAGCGGGTGGGTGCCGCCCTGGTGCCGCTGCCCCGCGAGGCTGTCGCGCGCCAGTAGCACATGTGACCGCAGGATGGACCCGGTGCAGCCGCAGCCCGAGCAAGAGGGGGTGACCGCAAGGTGGAGGGACGACGTGAGGATCCGCGGGGTGCCCTTGTCCGGCCGTACGCGGTCACCCGCGGTCGTACCGAGCCCCGTCAGGAGATCGCTCTCGAAGCGGTGCTCTCGGCGAGCCCGGCCGCGGTCGTCGAGTCCCGCTTCGCCGGTCACGACAAGCACCGCATCGCCACCATCTGTGAGAACCGTGCGCAGTCACTGGCGGAGATCGCCGCGTACACCCGGCTTCCGTTGGGTGTCGCCCGGGTGCTGGTCGCCGACATGGTGGCGGAAAGCCTGCTGACGCTGCACAATGCCGCTCCCCCGGTGGAGGCGTACGAGGAGCGGATGGAACTGCTTGAGAGGGTGCTAAGTGGACTTCGCAGGCTATGACCCGGCCCGGCCACGCCGCGGCGGTGGCGGTGGGGGCATCACCTCCGCCAAGATCGTCATTGCGGGCGGGTTCGGGGTGGGCAAGACGACGCTCGTGGGCGCCGTCTCCGAGATCACCCCACTGACCACGGAGGCGGTGATGACCGCCGCCGGGGTGGGCATCGACGATCCGTCCAAGGTGCCGGGCAAGGAGACGACCACGGTCGCCATGGACTTCGGTCGGATCACCATGGCCCCGGACCTGATCCTCTACCTGTTCGGTACGCCGGGGCAGACCCGGTTCTGGTTCATGTGGGACGAGATCATCCGCGGTGCGGTCGGTGCCGCGGTGCTGGTCGACACACGGCGGATCACCGACGCGTTCGCGCCGCTCGACTACTTCGAGAACCGGAAGCTGCCGTACGTGGTGGCGTTGAACTGCTTCGACGGCGCTCCACGGTACGAGTCGGACGAGGTACGGGAGGCGCTGGCGATCGCGCCGCACGTGCCGCTGGTGATGTGTGACGCGCGTCACCGCGAGTCGGTCAAGCACGTACTGGTCAACGTGGTGCAGCACGCCATGGCGACGCTCCGGGCGGAGCACGGCCGTGGCCAGCCCGCGCCGGTCGGCTAGTCATCCGCAGCCGGTCGGCGTGGTGGCGACGCCACGCCGACCGGCCGTCGGACGGCGGTCGCCTCCGACGGTGCGCCGGGTCGTGCGGCGGGGGACGGCCGTGTCCGAGGCGGGGACCGATGGTCAGTCGACCGGCAGGCGGTAGCCGCGCTTGACCACGGTCTGCACCAGACCGGGGGCACGGAGCCCGGCCCGCAGCCGGGCCACGGCCATTTCCACGGCATGCTCGTCGGCGCCGCGTGGCAACGTCCGGAGCAGGTCGGCCCGGGACATCACCCGGCCGGGCGTGGTCGCCAGTGCCCGCAGCACGGCCATCGGCGCGGGGGCCAGCGGGCGCAGTTCGCCGTCCAGGATGGCCGCGTGCCCACGCAGGGTCAGCAGGTGCCCGGCGACCTTGACGCTGATCGCCCGGCGCGGAAGCTCGTCCACGATGGCCTGGACCAGGCCGCCGAGTCGGGCCCGGTTCGGGGTGACCACCGGCACGCCGTGCCGACGTAGCGGGGCGGCGGTGACCTGTCCGACACAGGCGGCGAGGACGTCGGTACGCAGCGCCTCCAGCACCGCCTCGGTGCTCGGCCCGGCGGCTCGGAGCAGTGCCGTCACGGCGGGCGCGGAGGTGAACGCCACGGCGTCGACCAGCCGTCCGGCGATGAGGTCGATCAGCCGCTGCAGCGGTGCGGGGTCGGTCGGCGGAGCCCAGCGGTAGACCGGTACCTCGATCACCGTGGCGCCGGCCGCCTCCAGCGCGGCCGTGCATTCCGGCTGCCGTTCGCCGTGCAGCTGCACGGCGACGACCTGGCCGCGTACGCCGCGTTGCCGCAGGTGCTCGATCACCTCGTCGCAGCTCTCCGAAACCGGTGACCAGTGGTCGTGCAGGCCCGCGGCCCGGATCGCACTGCGTGCCCTGGGCCCTCCACTGACGACGTAGGCCCGGGAGAGCACCGCGCGCAGCGGCTCGGCCAGCCCCCAGCCCTCGGCCGCCTCCAGCCAGCCACGCATCCCGATGCCCGTGTTCGCCATCACGATGTCGGGTGGGTTCTCCAGGCAGGCCCGGGTCGCCGCCCGCAGTTCGGTGTCGTCGGCCAGCGGCACGATGCGCAGGGCCGGGGCCAGCACGACCCGGGCTCCCCGCCGTTCCAGCATCGCGGCGAGCTCGTCGCGGCGCCGGTCCGCGGTTACCCCGATGGTGAATCCGGCCAGCTCGTCGGCCATCAGCGCGCTCCGCCGGCGTCGACCGTGGTGGGGGTCGCGGCCGGGGCGGCCACCGCGATCGGGCGGTCGCGGCGGAGTGCCTGGGGGGTCGGCACCGCCACGCCCTGGACGCCGCGGTGTTCACCGGCGCGCAGGTGGTGGACCTGCTCGTGAGGCGGCGAGACCGTGGCGGGGATGTCTCCGACCGCCTCGGCGGCGTCGAACCGCTCCCGGATGTTTCTCGGGTGACCGGCGGTGCCGCCGGCCGAGGCGCGGTGCGGCCTCGGGAGGCACCGCACCGCGCGGTGTGGGCAGCGGGTGACGACGTCCTGGGACGCATCCGGCGAATGCGTCGCAGCTCGTACACCGTCTGTCATGTCCGAAGCGTGCCGGCAGCCCGTTTCACGGCCGGGTCCCGTATGTTTCGGGCCTGTCAAGAGCCGCTCACACAGGGCCGGGCGGCCGGCCCATGGCTATCCGGGCGGGTCGATGAATATGCGGGGACGCCGCCGGCGTGCCGCCGGCTTTGCCGAGCGGCGCCCGTTATCTGTAGAATGAGATTCTCGTCCCACATCGTAGGAGAAGTCGATGACGGTGGTCTCTCTCTTCGACGCCGTGGCGGGGACGTACGACGAGTCCCGGCGTCGGCTGGTGCCGTGCTTCGACGACTTCTACGGCACGGCCGTCGAGGTGGCCGCCCCACCGCTGCGCCGTGCGCTCACCTCCGGGCGCACCCCGGCTCTGCTCGACCTCGGCGCCGGGACCGGACTGCTCTCCCTGCTGCTCACCGCCGCCGTGCCGGGGACCCACCCGACCCTGCTGGACGCGGCCCCGGCGATGCTCGCGGTCGCCGAAGGAGAGCTCGGCCGGCGCGGCATACCGCACCGTGTGGTGGTCGCCGACCTGGTCGACGCGCTGCCCGACGGCCCGTACGACGCGGTCGTCTCGGCCCTGGCCATCCACCACCTCGACGACGCCGACAAGCGTGACCTCTACCGGCGGATCCGGCAGGTGCTGGTGCCCGGCGGGGTCTTCGTCAACGCCGAGCAGGTGGCCGGCCCGACCCCGGACCTGGACCACCGGTACGACGAGGTGTGGCTGGCCCAGGTCGTCGCGCTCGGTGCCACCGAGGCGGAGATCGCCGCCGCCCGGGCGCGGATGGCCTACGACCGTCCGGCACCGGTGGCCGACCAGTGCCGCTGGTTGGTCGAGGCCGGTTTCGTCGGGGTCGACTGCTTCTACAAGGCGTGGCGGTTCGCGGTCTTCGGCGGCCGGCGAGAGCTGGACTGACCCGCGGCGTCGCCCCCTTCCACCCGCGCCTTCCCGCCGCCGGAGGACGTGCCGCCGGGACGTACCCGGGGGTAGGCTGGCCGGCATGACTGCCAGGGTGACCCTCTCGTTCTCGGACGAGACGATCGAAGCGGCGCGACGGTTCGCCAGACGCGAAGGAATGTCGCTTTCCGCCTGGATCGACCAGGCCGCCCGGGAGAAGGCGCTGCGGGAGGTTTTCGCCGAGCACGCGGCGGTGATCAGCCGCGCCGGCCTCGACATCGAGGCCGCCGCGCTCGCCGACGCCAGGGAGGTCGAGTTGATCAACGCTGCGATCCTGGGCCGGCGCGACGCCGCCTAGGGGCCGGGAACGCCGGGCGACGGCACGGAGCCCGGGCAGCGGGCGGGTCAGCCGCACAGGGGTGAGCGTGCTGCGCAGGGGCGAGATCTGGCGGATCGACGGGGCGCGAAGTCGCCTCGGGCTGGTGGTCAGTTCCGACGTCTACAACTCCACCGGCGTGCCGATCGTGATCGTCGCTGAGGTGGTCGAGGAGCAGTTGCTCCGGGACTCGCCGCTGGCCGTCACCATGGGCGAGTACGTGGTGATGCCCGACCGGCTCTCGTCACCGATGAAGAAGTGGTTCACCGAGCGTGTCGGGGTGGCCGACTCCGACACCATGTCCCGGGTCGGCCGGGCACTGCGGATCCTCCAGGACATCTGACCGCGGGCCGGGGTGTCACCGGGCGACCGTCACCGTTCCCGCCGGTCGCGTCCTGCGCGCCAGCACCGACGCCGCCCGGTACGCCGGGTGCCTCGCCCCGGCCCGGGCGGGTCACCCGAGCCGGCCCGGCACACCCCGCCGGGCCGATCAGGGCGGGCCTTATTATCGGACGTGGTGGTGGAAGCGTCCTTCCGCACCACGGGGTGTCGAGGTGAGGCGGCCAGGGGTGGCCTGTTTTGACCTCGGTGCCGGAGACCGGGTATCGTTGCCTGCTGTTGTGTGACAACCAGGTTTTCACGTGACAGCCGAGAGCGTGCCCTCAGGCGCGAACGCGCCCCAGGTGCGCTTGGTCGTTCGTGCGCGCCTGGCAACCGGTGCGTGACCCCAGACCGACGACGAGACAAGGTAGACCTGTGCGTACGTACAGCCCGAAGCCGGGGGAAGTTGAGCGTCAGTGGCACGTCATCGACGCTTCTGACGTCGTGCTGGGCCGACTGGCCACCCATGCCGCCACGCTGCTGCGAGGCAAGCACAAGCCGACCTTCGCGCCGCACGTCGACACCGGTGACTTCGTCGTCATCGTCAACGCGGGCAAGGTGGTGCTGACCGGCAACAAGCGGCAGCAGAAGATCGCCTACCGACACTCGGGCTACCCGGGTGGTCTGAAGCGGGTCGGTTACGACGAGCTGCTTGCCAAGCGCCCCGAGCGTGCCGTCGAGCTGGCCGTCAAGGGCATGCTCCCGCACAACAAGCTCGGCCGTAAGCTGATCAAGAAGCTGAAGGTCTACGCCGGTGCCGAGCACCCGCACGCCGCGCAGAAGCCGGTGCCGTTCGAGATCAAGAAGATCGCGCAGTGAGCGCGGGCGAAGGAAACAGCATGACTGACACCATCGCGACCGTCGACGCTCCGGTGCCTGCCCCGATCGTCCGGGCTCCCCGCGGTGACCGCCCGATCCAGACCGTGGGCCGCCGTAAGGAGGCGATCGTCCGAGTCCGGATCGTGCCCGGCAGCGGCAAGATCACCTGCAACGGGCGGGACCTGGAGGCGTACTTCCCCAGCAAGGTCCACCAGCAGATGATCAAGGAGCCGCTGGTGACCGCCGGTAAGACGGAGGCCTTCGACATCATCGCCAACCTCCGCGGTGGCGGTATCACCGGCCAGGCCGGCGCACTGCGCCTCGCCGTCGCTCGGGCGCTGGTCGCGAACGACCCCGACGACCGCCCCGCCCTGAAGAAGGCCGGCTTCCTCACCCGGGACGCCCGGGTCAAGGAGAGCAAGAAGTACGGCCTCAAGAAGGCCCGCAAGGCGCCGCAGTACTCGAAGCGCTGATCGCGACACACCCGACGACCACACGCTTGTACGTCTGACCGTAAGCGGCCGGTACCGCCCCCCTCGCGGTGGCGGTGCCGGCCGTTTGGGCCTCTCTGGACATCCATCGGTGCGCTCTCCGGAGGTTTCCGCACATGGGGCGGCTGTTCGGCACTGACGGCGTACGCGGGCGCGCGAACGCCGACCTGACTCCGGAGCTGGCGCTCTCGGTCGCGGTCGCCGCGGCGCACACCCTCGCCGAGACCGGTCGCGGCCGCCCGCCGACCGCGGTGGTCGGCCGGGACACCCGGGCCAGCGGCGAGATGCTGGAGGCGGCGGTGATCGCCGGACTGACCAGCGCCGGCGCGAACGCGATCCGGGTCGGGGTGCTGCCGACGCCGGGGGTGGCGTACCTGGTGGGTGAGACCAAGGCGGACTTCGGCGTGATGCTCTCCGCCTCGCACAACCCGATGCCCGACAACGGGATCAAGCTCTTCGCGGCGGGTGGGCACAAGCTTCCCGACGAGATCGAGCTGCGCATCGAGTCGGCCATCGAGGCGAACGAGGCGGCGGGCTGGCCCCGCCCGACCGGCGCCGGCATCGGCCGGGTGCACGACCTGCCGGACGGCGCCGAGCACTACGTGCAGCACCTGGTCGGCACGATTCCGCATCGGCTGGACGGCCTCCGGATCGTCGTCGACTGCGCGAACGGTGCGGCCTCGGAGGTGGCCCCGGCGGCGTACCGCAGGGCCGGCGCCGAGGTGATCGCGATCCACGCCGAGCCGGACGGACTCAACATCAACGAGGACTGCGGTTCGCAGCACCTCGACGCGCTCCGGGCGGCGGTGCTGGAGCACGGCGCCGATCTCGGTATCGCACACGACGGCGACGCGGATCGGTGCGTGGCGGTGACCGCTGACGGCGCGGAGGTCGACGGCGACCAGATCATGGCGATCCTCGCGTTGGCGATGCGGGAGGCCGGAACGCTGACCCGGGACACCCTGGTCGCGACGGTGATGAGCAACCTCGGTCTGCGGCTGGCCATGTCCGCGGCGGGCATCCGGCTCGTCGAGACCAAGGTCGGCGACCGGTACGTGCTGGAGGAGCTGCGTGCCTCCGGGCTGGCGCTCGGCGGCGAGCAGAGCGGGCACCTCGTGCTACCGGCGTACGCCACCACGGGGGACGGCATCCTCACCGGCCTGCACCTGATGTCACGGGTGGCGGCGACCGGCAAGCCGCTGGCCGAGCTGGCCTCCGTGGTGACGAAGCTGCCCCAGGTCCTGATCAACGTGCCGGTGCGGGACCGGACCGTGGGAGCCGGGGCGCAGGCGGTGCTCGACGCGGTCGCGGCGGCCGAGGCGGAGCTCGGCGAGACCGGCCGGGTGCTGCTCCGTCCGTCCGGCACCGAACCGCTGGTCCGGGTCATGGTCGAGGCGCCGACCCAGGAGCTGGCGCAGCGCGTCGCGGAGCAGATCGCCGCCGAGGTGCGGTTGGCCAGCCCGCTGTGATCACCCTGCCCGTCGTCGGTCATGAGGTCGTCGTTCCGAGGCCGCCCCGTCGCAGGGCGACCGACTCATGATCAACGGTCGGGTGCGAGGCGGCGGAGCCGACGGACGGCCTCGGCGAGCACCTCGGCCCGCTTGCAGAAGGCGAACCGTACCAGCCGCCGGCCCGCCTCGGCGTCGTCGTAGAAGACCTGGGTCGGCACCGCCACCACCCCGCAGCGCTCCGGCAGCGTGCGGCAGAACTCCATCCCGTCCCGGCCGCCGAGCGGGCTGATGTCGGCGGTGATGAAGTAGGTTCCCTCGGGCGTCAGCACCCCGAACCCGGCCTCCGCCAGGCCGGCGGCGAGCTGGTCACGCCGCGCCTGCAGATCGGCCCGGAACCCGTCGTAGTAGCTGTCCGGCAGGGCCAGCGCCACCGCGACCGCCGGTTGCAGCGGTGCCCCGTTCACGAAGGTGAGGAACTGCTTGACCCGGAGGGTCGCGGCGACCAGCGGCGCCGGACCACTGGCCCAGCCGATCTTCCAGCCGGTGCAGGAGAAGGTCTTGCCCGCCGAGGAGACGCGCAGCGTCCGGGCCCGCATCCCGGGCAGGCTGGCGAGCGGGATGTGTGGACTGCCCGAGTCGGTGAAGACGAGGTGCTCGTAGACCTCGTCGGTGACGGCGTACGCGTCGTACTCCTGGCACAGCTGCGCGACCAGCGCCAGCTCGTCGGCGTCGAAAACCTTGCCGGTCGGGTTGTGCGGCGAGTTGAGCAGCACCAGGCGGGTACGCGGCCCGAACGCGGCCCGCAGCTCGTCCGGATCGAACCTGTACCGTCCGTCGGCGTCGGGCCGGAGCGTGACCGGTCGACGGACCGCACCGGCGAGCGCGATCGACGCCGCGTACGAGTCGTAGTACGGCTCGAAGCAGACCACCTCGTCGCCCGGCTCGGCCAGGCCGAGGATCGCCGCGGCGATCGCCTCGGTCGCTCCGGCGGTGATCAGCACCTCGCCGTCCGGGTCGTAGTCCAGGCCCCAGAACCGCCGCTGGTGTGCGGCGACCGCCGCCCGCAGCGCCGGGATGCCCGGGCCCGGCGGATACTGGTTCTGGCCGCCGCGCAGGGCGTCGACCGCCGCGGCCAGCATCTCCGCCGGGCCGTCCGTGTCCGGAAACCCCTGGCCCAGGTTGACGGCGCCGGTGCGCGCCGCCAGCGCCGACATCTCCGCGAAGATGGTGGTGCCGAACGGGCGCATCCGGCGTACCAGGGGGTCGTCCGTCGTCGTCACGCGTTCACCCTAGGGCGGCGTCGGGACCCGGCCAAGGCCGGACTCAGCCGAAGGTGGAGTCGACGCAGCTCGCGATCGCGAACGGACCGCTGGCGGAGTTCTTGATCACTTCCTTGCCGTCCACGACGATCCGGCAGGTGATCTCCCCGCTGGCCTGGCCGGTGGTGTCGGCGCGGGTCGCCGTGAGGGACAGGACCAGGACGCTGGCCGGAACCGTGAGCTCCTTGGTCCACGGCAGGCTGACGTCGTTCTCCTGGGGCAGGCCGGCGTTCGCGTCGCTGTACATGATGTCGGCCGTCCCCTCGCCGGTCACCTCGTACACGACGGTGCGGTCGCCCAACGCGGTGTCCTTGACGCTCCGGAAGGCGAAGTAGCCGCCGACGCCGACGCCACCGCAGCAGAGCAGCAGGACCGCGACGATCACGATGATCAGGACCGCCTTGGACTTCTTCTTGGCCGGCGGGGCGGGTGGGAAGCCGCCGCCCGGGGCGCCCACGGCTCCCGGGACACCGGGCGGGGGCGGGTAGCCCGGTTGTCCGGGTACGCCCGGATTGTAGGGCTGTGCGGGAGGGCTGGACTGCGGCGGGTAGACCCCGTAGCCGGCCTCCTGGTTCGGGACCCCGCTGGTGGGGTATGGCGTGGCGGGGCCCTGGCCGGCGGTCGGGGGCGCCGGCTGGCCGTAACCCGTGGTCGGCGGGGCGTACGGGCTGGGCTGCGGGGGCTGCGGCCAGGCGGCGGGCTGCCCGCCCTGGCCGTACGTCGTGGGCGGGGTCGGCGGGGTGTAGCCCGGTGGCGACGGCGGGCTGAACTTCGTGGTCGGCTGGTTCTCGTCGTCGGGCGTGCCGGGCTGGGACGGCGGACTGAACTTGGTCGTCGGCGGCTCCGGCGTCGACGACGGGTCGTACGGGTTGTACGGGGAGGGGGGTGGCGAGTCGGTCATCGCGTCTGACTCCATGAGCGGGAAAACAGGGGTGGCGAAGGCGGCGCCGCGAGGGCGATCCGATGCGCCGATCACGGTACCGCGTCCGCGCAGCCACCGAGGTACCGGCGAGGTTCGCCGGCGTGGTGCGGGACGACGCGGTCCGCCGGCCGATGCGCCGGGACGGTCTAACGAGCAGGGCGGCTGATCGAAAAGGCGCCTTTCGCGCACGTCGGATGAGCGAATCTAGGTTAGGCTGCGGGCCATGTGTGGAATCGTGGGGTACACCGGTGCCAGACCGGCGCTGGGCATCGTGCTGGACGGGTTACGGCGGTTGGAGTACCGCGGCTACGACTCGGCCGGGGTGGCGGTCGTCTGCAACGGCGAACTGCTGACGGAGAAGAAGGCCGGCAAGCTGGCCAACCTGGAGAAGGCGCTGTCCGAGTGGTCGACGGTGGAGCCGGGCTCCGATCTCGACGGTGCGGCCGGCATAGCCCTCGGCACCACCGCGATCGGCCACACCCGGTGGGCCACCCACGGTGCTCCCACCGACCGCAACGCCCACCCGCACCGGTCCCACGACGGGCGGGTGGCGGTGATCCACAACGGCATCATCGAGAACTTCGCCCGGCTCCGGTCCGAACTGGAGGCCCAGGGCGTCGAGTTCGTCAGCGACACCGACACCGAGTGCGTCGCACACCTGCTCGCCGGCGAACTCGCCCGGCTCCGCGCGGCCGGCGAGCCGGACGGGCCACACCTGCTGGCCGCGGCGATGCGGCAGGTCTGCCAGCGGCTGGAGGGCGCCTTCACCCTGCTCGCCGTGGACGCGGGGATCCCCGGCGCGGTGGTCGGGGCGCGGCGCAACTCGCCCCTGGTGGTCGGCCGGGGCGCCGGCGAGAACTATCTGGCCAGTGACGTCTCGGCCTTCATCGAGCACACCCGGGACGCGGTCGAACTCGGGCAGGACCAGGTGGTCCTGATCACCGGGGACGACATCGAGATCACCGACTTCGCCGGCCGCCCGGCCAGCGGCAGGGACTTCCACATCGGCTGGGACGCCTCGGCCGCCGAGAAGGGCGGCTACGACTACTTCATGCTCAAGGAGATCGCCGAGCAGCCACAGGCGGTCGCCGACACGCTGCTCGGCCGACTCACCGACAGCGGCGAGATCGCGCTCGACGAGGTGCGCCTCACCGACCAGGACCTCCGGGACGTCGACAAGATCTTCATCGTCGCCTGCGGCACCGCGTACCACTCGGGCATGGTCGCCAAGTACGCCATCGAGCACTGGACCCGCATTCCCTGCGAGGTCGAACTGGCCAGCGAGTTCCGCTACCGCGACCCGGTGCTGGACCGCTCCACCCTGGTGGTGGCGATCTCCCAGTCGGGGGAGACGATGGACACCCTGATGGCGCTGCGGCACGCCAAGGAGCAGAAGGCCCGGGTGCTGGCGATCTGCAACACCAACGGCGCCACGATCCCGCGCGAGTCCGACGCCGTCCTCTACACCCACGGCGGCCCCGAGATCGCGGTCGCCTCCACCAAGGCGTTCCTCACCCAGCTCGTCGCCTGCTACCTGATCGGCCTGCACCTGGCCCAGGTGCGTGGCATCAAGTACGCCGACGAGGTCGCCGCGGTCGTCGCCCAGCTGCGGGAGATGCCGGAGAAGCTGCGCCGGCTGCTGGCCGGGATCGAGCCGGTCCGCGAGCTGGCCCGGGAACTGAAGTCCGCGTCGCAGGTGCTCTTCATCGGCCGGCACGTCGGGTACCCCGTCGCCCTGGAGGGGGCGCTGAAACTCAAGGAACTGGCGTACATGCACGCCGAGGGGTTCGCCGCCGGCGAGCTCAAGCACGGTCCGATCGCCCTCATCGACCAGGGGACACCGGTGGTCTGCATCGTCCCCTCCCCGGCCGGCCGGGGGGTGTTGCACGACAAGGTCGTCTCCAACATCCAGGAGATCCGGGCCCGGGGCGCCCGGACCATCGTGATCGCGGAGGAGGGGGACGGCGCGGTGGAGCCGTACGCCGACCACCTGATCCGCGTACCGCGGACCCCGACCCTGCTCGCCCCGCTGGTCACCACGGTCCCGCTGCAGGTCCTCGCCTGCGAGATCGCCGCCGCCCGGGGCCACGACGTCGACCAGCCGCGCAACCTGGCCAAGTCGGTCACCGTGGAGTAGCGGACGGCACGGTCGCGGGCGGGGCCGGGCGGCGTACGGCGGTAGGGTGAGTCGCGTGATCGTCGCAGTCGGCATCGACGTCGTGCGGGTCGACCGGTTCGCCCGCGCGCTCGACCGGACCCCGCCGCTGGCCGACCGGCTCTTCACCGCGGCCGAGCGGGTCACCCCGTCGGGCGGCCCTCGGTCGGCGGAGTCGCTCGCCGCCCGGTTCGCCGCCAAGGAGGCGGTGGCCAAGGCGCTCGGCGCCCCGGCCGGGCTGTGCTGGCACGACTGCGAGGTGCTCGCCGAGCCCGACGGCCGACCGCGGCTCACCGTCGCCGGCACGGTCGCTGCCGCCGCCGCCGAACGCGGGATCGCGCGCTGGCACCTGTCGCTGTCGCACGACGGCGGGATCGCCTCGGCGATGGTGGTGGCGGAACGGTGACGGTGCGGCGGAGCGCACCGATGGCGTCGACGGAGAGCGGGGGACGCGGATGAGGCCGGCCTGGCGGGTGGCGGACGTTCGCGCGGCGGAGCAGGCCCTGATGGCCACCCTGCCGCCGGGAACGCTGATGCGCAGGGCCGCCGGAGGACTGGCCGCTCACTGCGCCCGGCTGCTCGCCGGGCGGGGTGGGGTGTACGGCGCCCGGGTACTGCTGCTGGTCGGATCCGGTGACAACGGCGGGGACGCCCTCTACGCCGGGGCCCGGCTCGCGGGTCGGGGAGCGGCGGTCGAGGCGCTGCTGCTCAACCCCGGGCGGGCTCACCAGGGCGGGCTGGCCGCGCTCCGGGCCGCCGGCGGGCGGGTCGTGACCGAGCCGCCGGCCGGGGCCGACCTGGTGCTGGACGGGATCGTCGGGATCGGTGGCACCGGCGGGCTGCGCGAGCCCGCCGCCCGGCTGGTGGCCGGACTGCCCGGGCTGCGCGGCCGGGACGGGCGGCGGGCGACGGTGGTGGCGGTCGACGTACCGAGCGGGGTCGTGGTCGACACCGGCGACGTGCCGCGGGAGGACGGGCTGCCGACCGCGGTCACCGCGGACGTCACGGTGACCTTCGGCTGTCTCAAGCCGGCCCTGGTCGTCGGACCGGCCGCCCCCCGCGCCGGCCGGGTCGAACTCGTCGACATCGGGCTCGGCCCGTGGCTGCGCGCCGACCCGGCGGTCCGGGTGACCGAGTGGTCCGACGTGGTCGACTGGTGGCCCCGGTTCGGGCCGGAGTCGGACAAGTACCGCCGGGGTGTGGTCGGGCTGGCGACCGGCTCGCGGACGTATCCGGGGGCGGCGGTGCTCTCGGTCGGCGGTGCGCTCGCCGGGCCGGCGGGCATGATCCGGTACGCCGGCGGCGCCCGCGCCGAGGTGCTGCACCGGTACCCGTCGGTGGTCGCCACCGAGCGGGTCGGCGACGCCGGCCGGGTCCAGTCCTGGGTGTGCGGCTCCGGGATCGGCACCGACCAGGCCGCCGCCGCCGAGCTGCGTGCCGTGCTCGCCGCCCCGGTGCCGGTGGTGCTGGACGCGGACGCGTTGACGCTGCTGGGCGACGGCTCGATGGCGGAGTGTCTGCGACAGCGGTCGGCACCGACCGTGGTGACCCCGCACGACCGGGAGTACGCCCGGCTGGCCGGCGAGACGCCGGGCGCGGACCGGGTCGGCGCGGCGTTGCGGTTGGCGGCCCGGATGAACGCCGTCGTGCTGCTCAAGGGGGATCGGACGGTGGTCGCGACCCCGGACGGGCGGGCGGCGGTCAACCCGACGGGCACCCCGGCGTTGGCCACCGGCGGTACCGGGGACGTGCTGGCCGGGTTGCTGGGCTCGTTGCTCGCCGCCGGGCTCTCGGCCGACCGGGCGGCGCTCGCGGCGGCGTACCTGCACGGGCTGGCCGGCCGCGAGGCGGCCCGGCACGGTCCGGTGAGCGCGTCCGACGTGGTGGCCGCGCTGCGGCCGGTCGTCGCCAGGCTGCTCTGATAATTCCCAGCTCGGGTCACGTCGATCTTCCGGGAAGTAGGCTGGGCGCATGTGGCAGGCCGAGGTGCGCGTCGACCTCGACGCGATCCGCGACAACGTTGCCCGGCTGCAATCCGGGACGAGCGCCGAGCTGATGGCGGTGGTCAAGGCCGACGGGTACGGCCACGGCATGGTTCCGGCCGCCCGGGCCGCGCTCGACGCCGGGGCGCGGTGGCTCGGCGTCTGCACCCTCGA
>CALGAM010000118.1 GCA_937951935.1 uncultured Micromonospora sp.
CCGTCGAGGAGTTCTTCGCCAACAAGGTCGCCCACCTGGAGGAGATGCGGGAGCGCAAGCGCCCGATCATCGAGGCGGAGAAGGCCTCCTGGCGGCATCCCGAGATCGACGTCCTCAAGGAGATGAAGCGGCGGATCGAGCCGCTGCTGGAGGAGTCGGTCTACCTGGCGAAGGGGATCGGCGGCCCGGTCCGGTTCGACCTGGTCGGCTACGACGGCGAGTCGGTCGAGTCCATCCTGGTGGACTTCCCGAACAAGCAGGTGCGTCCGTACGCCGACGAGAAGGTGCGCTACCGGTTCCGCACCCAGCGGGCCCTGGTCGAGCACCTGCTGTACACCGGCGAGGTGGACTGGGTCAACTCGCTCTTCCTCTCCTGCCGGTTCTCGGCCGCCCGGATCGGCCAGTACAACGAGTTCGTCTACTCGTTCTTCAAGTGCCTGTCGCAGGAGCGACTCCAGTACGCCGAGGGCTGGTACGAGGAGCACGAGCGGGCGGTCGAGGCCGAGGACGTCACGATCGGCGACTGGCTGGTGCAGCGTCGCTGCCCGCACCTGAAGGCGGACCTGAGCCGGTTCGGCATCGTCGAGGACGGCCAGCTCACCTGCCAGCTTCACGGCTGGCGGTTCGACCTGGAGAGCGGGCGCTGCCTCACCAGCGTCGGGCACAAGATCCGGGCACGCCGCGTCGACGCCTGAGGCCGCCGGGCGGCTCCCCTGTCGAGGGACGGTCGCCGCTGACCCGCTGCTCCCTGCGGAACCGACCCGCGGCTTCCGCGGGGTCGGCGGGTCCCTTCGGGGGTCAGCGGCCGAGGTCGGCGAGGATCCGCCGGGCCGCGTTGTGCCCGGCGGCGCCGATCACGCTGCCCGCCGGATGGCAGCCGGCGCCCCCCGCGTAGAGCCCGTCCAGCCCGGTCGCGTACGGCATCCGGTCGGTGAACGAGACCGTGTTGTCGACGTGGTGGATGTGGCCGCCGGTGATGCCGAAGTGGGCCTCGATCCCGGGCGGGGTCAGCGGCACCACGTCCGCCACCAACGCCGAGGTGCCGGGGGCGTACCGGTCGCAGATCGCCAGCAGGTGATCGACGTACCCGGACAGGACGTCGTCCCAGGACCCGTCGGCCGGGGTGTGGGGAACGGACTGGACGAACAGCGCGGACGAGTGGTGCCCGGCCGGGTCCCGCAGCGACGGGTCGACGGTGGTGTGCAGGTACCACTCGATGGTCGGCTCGTCCGGCAGCCGTCCGGCCCGGACGTCGGCCCACATGCCGCGCAGTGCCGCCATCGGGGAGTCTCCGCCCGCCCCGGGCAGCAGCGAGGCGGAGCCCGGGAGCAGGTGGATGGTGGCGCCGAACGGGCTCGGCGCGCCGGCGGGCAGGCAGGAGAACGCCGGCAGGTCGGCCAGCGCGAGGTTGACCTTGAGGGTGGTGCCGGTGCGCCGGACCGCCGCCATCCGCGCGGTGAGCGACGCCGGCAGCGCGCCGTCGGGCACCAGGTCCATCAGCCGGTACGGGTCGCCGGCGCCGAGCACCACCGGGGCGGCGACGCCGCGTCCGTCGGCCAGTTCCACGCCGCTGACCGAACCGTCGTCGACGGTGATGGCGGTGACCGGCGTACCGGTGCGGATCCGGGCGCCGGCGGCGCGGGCGGCGTCGGCGAGGACCCGGGAGACGGTGCCCATGCCGCCGGCGACGATCATCCAGGTGCCCCCGGCCCCGGGCAGCCGGCACATGTTGTGGACCAGGAAGTTGTGCCCGGTTCCGGGGTCGTCCGGGCCGGCGTTGAGCCCGGAGAGGCCGTCCGTGACCGCGTACATCGACACCAGGAGTTCGGAGCGGAAGTCGAACCGGGCCAGGTAGTCGGCGACCGAGCCGCGTACCAGGTCGACGAAGGCCTGGCGCAGGGCCGGCCGGACGTACCGCTCGGCGGTCTCCTCCACCGGCCGCGGCTCGGCCAGCCAGGCCGGCGCCAGGTCCTCGCGCAGCGCCGCGAGTTCGGCCTGCATCGCGTCGTCGGCGGCGACGTCGGCGGCGGAGAAGAACCGGGTCATCTGGGCCCGGGTCGCCTCGCGGTCGGCGCCGAAGAGCAGGTACGGCGAGCCGGGGCCGCCCGGGGTGGGCAGGAAGTAGTGCGGGTCGCGGCGCAGGGTGGGAATCTCGACGCCGAGCAGCCGGATCAGCTCCGGCGGCATCACCCCGAGCAGGTAGGCGCCGGTGGAGTGACGCAGCCCCGGCACCCTCGCGAACGGCTGCTCGGTACGGGCGGCACCGCCGACCGTCTCGGCGGCCTCCAACACCAGGACGTCGAGCCCGGCGCGGGCGAGCAGCACGGCGGCGACCAGACCGTTGTGTCCGGCGCCGACGACCACGACGTCGGCCCGGTTCGGCAACTCGGCGTCCATGGTCGGGAAGCCTAGCCGGAGCGGCCCGCCGGAGGGGACGGCCGCAGCACCTCGGCCGGGGGAGTGGGGAACGGGAACCGGTGCCAGAGCTCGACCAGGGGGCGCAGGAACGCCGCGCCGAACCGGGCGCCGGGCGTCGGCGTCCAGGCAGCCGTCCTGGAACGCCTCCATCCCGGGGACCGGGCTGCCGAAGGCGAGCGTAAACTCGGCCGGGTGACAAATCGCCCACTCGCGGAACGCCCGTGCCATCGCGACCAGCTGGTCCAGTGGATCGTCGCCGGCGGTGTCCCGGGCTCGTTCGACGTGCCGTCGTAACTCGTCGTAGAGATCGGCGGCGAGTTCGACGACCAACGCCTCCAGACCGGGGGTACCGGTAGATGGCGGGCGCGGTCATCCCCATGTCCCGGGCGATGGCCCGCAGGGAGATCGCCTGCGGCCCGCCGGTCACGAGAAGGTGCCGTGCCCCGTCCTTGATCTCGGCGACGGTCGCGGTACGGAGGCGTTCCCGGCGAGGGGGTGTCGTCATGGCGAGACTCCCCTGACGGGCGAGAAGATCGATTACGAAGTGAACACCGTTTACCTCAATAACCGGCTGTCACGCCTTTGACCTGAGCCGTCGTCGAGGAGGACGGGCGATGTTTGAGTGGTGGGGCCGGGTCGTCGTACGACTCCGGTGGGCGGTGCTGGGCGCCGCACTCGTGCTGGCGGCCCTGGGAGCGGCGTGGGGAACCGGGGTCTTCGGCACCCTCACCGGAGGCGGCTTCGACGACCCGGCCAGCGAGTCGAGCCGGGCCGCGGCCCGGATCACCGCCGAGGTCGGCAACCAGGGCGCCGACCTGATCGTGCTCTACTCCAGCCCGACCAGCACCCTCGACCAACCCGCGTTCCGGGAGCCGGTCACCGCCGCCCTGGAGCGGCTGCGGCAGCACCCCGAGGTCGAGAGTGTGACGAGCTGGTACGACACCCAGGCACCGAACCTGGTCTCCGGCGACCGACACGCGACGTACGCCCTGGTGCGGCTGCGGGCCACCGACCCGGACAAGCTCACCGAGGCGTACGACGACCTGCGCCCGCTGCTCGACGCACCCGGCGTCACCACCCAGGCCGGCGGCAACGTCGCCTTCCTCGCCGAGGCGAACGCACAGACCACCGAGGACCTCACCCGGGCCGAGATGCTCTCCCTGCCGGTCCTGCTGGTGCTGCTCATCCTGATCTTCCGCGGTCTGGTCGCCGCCGCCACCCCCCTGCTGGTCGGTGGCCTCGCCATCCTCGGCGCGTTCATCGTGATCCGGCTGCTCAGCATGGTCACCGACATCTCGATCTTCGCGATCAACGTCATCACGCTGATCGGGCTCGGCATGGCGGTCGACTACGCGCTGTTCATCGTCAGCCGGTTCCGGGAGGAGCTCGCCGCCGGTCACCCGGTCCCGGACGCCATCGCGCGGACCATGAGCACGGCCGGGCGGACCGTGATGGTCTCCGGGCTCACCATCGTGACCGCCCTGGCCAGCCTGCTGATCTTCCCGCAGACGTTCCTGAAGTCGATGGGCCTGGGCGGCATGGCGGCCGTCCTGGTCGCGATGCTCGCCTCGCTGACCGTCCTGCCGGCCCTGCTCGCGGTCCTCGGCCCGCGGGTCAACGCGCTGTCGGTACCACTGCCGCGCCGGCAGCGCACCGGGCGGACCCCCGCGGGCGGGGCGGACCGGGTCGGGACGGCCGCGGCGAACGGCGCCCGACCGGCCGGGGCCGGCGCGCCGCCGGTCGAGTCCGGGGCCTGGGCACGACTGGCCCGCAGCGTGATGCGGCGTCCGGTGCTGTACCTGGTCGGCGTGGTCGCGGTGCTGGCGGTCCTGGCCACGCCGGTCTTCCGGATGGAGGCGGGCGGTTTCGACGAGCGGGTGCTCCCGGCCGACGCCCAGCCCCGGGTGGTGGCCGAGCGGATCGCCGCCGAGTTCCCCGGCGGCAGTGTCGCCCCGATCGGCGTTCTGGTCTCCGGGGTCGACGTCGAACAGGCCCGGCGGTTCGCCGCCGAGGTGTCCCGGCTGCCCGGGGTGACCGGTGTGGAGGTGACGGCCAACCGGGGCGACTCGACCCTGCTGGGCGTCACCTACGAGGGTGAGCCGACCGGCTCGGTCGCCAAGGACGTCGTACGCCGGATCCGCGACCTGCCGGACCCGGCCGGCGCCGAGGTGCTGGTCGGCGGCCGGCCCGCCGCCGACCTCGACATGCTGGCCAGCCTCACCTCCCGGCTGCCGCTGATGGCGGCGATCATGGCCGCCGCCACCCTGGTGCTGCTCTTCCTCGCCTTCGGATCCGTACTACTGCCGATCAAGGCGGTCCTGATGAACCTCGTCTCGATCGGCGCCTCGTTCGGGGTGGTGGTCTGGATCTTCCAGGACGGGCACCTCGCCGACTGGCTGGACTTCACCCCGACCGGATTCATCGAGCCCAGCAACCCGATCCTGATGCTCGCGGTGTTGTTCGGCCTGGCCACCGACTACGAGGTCTTCCTGCTGTCGCGGGTACGCGAGGAGTGGGACCGCACCGGCGACAACAGCCGGTCGGTCGCGGCCGGACTCCAGTACACCGGCCGGATCATCACTGCGGCCGCGCTGTTGTTGGGGGTCGTGGTCGCCGGGTTCGCCACCGGCGGCATCGTCTTCATCAAGCTGATCGGGATCGGCATGCTCGTGGCGATCGCGGTCGACGCCACCCTGGTCCGGGCGTTGCTGGTTCCGGCCACGATGCGGCTGCTCGGCCGGTGGAACTGGTGGGCGCCGGGTCCGCTGGCCCGGGTCTACCGCCGGTACGGCATCCGCGAGTCGGCCGGCGGCACCGCCGGGCCGGCGCCGGACCCGGTCACGCACCGGTCGGCGGAGGCCGCGGCGCTGGGCCGGCCGCATCGCGGGTAGCGGTCGCCCGTCGTCCGGGGCGGCGACGAGTGTCTGCCGTCGCGCAGGGTGCCGGCCGGCCTGCCCGTGACGCCGACGTCGACTCCGATCAGAGCAGTTGCGAAGAGCGTTGGCACCTCAGACCCCGTCACGCGCATCAACCCGGATAGTCGGCCGGAACGGCAACATCCGGCCTCCGAACCGCCACACAGACGAGCTCACCGGATTCCGAGATCCCGAATTCGACGTCACCCGAGCTCACGAAGTTTGACGCCTGCGGCGCACCGAACTGCAGCGAGACCGTATCATCCTCAACCAGCCAGGCCAGGTTCTGAGAAATGGACACGTCGCGCTTGGCTGGCTCCGCATAATCGGGGGTCACCCGCCATTGCCACATCTCACGATCAAGAACGAGAGTTCCAGTTGGTTTCGGGCCTTCCGGCACCGAACAACGTCGCGCCGTCCCGGGCGGTGACTCGATCACGACAAGCTCCGCGAGTGCGCCCGTGCGTTCGTCTACCCTCATCTCGACGTACCCGCCACCGGTGCCCTGGATGTAGAGGCTCAGGAGCCCCGAACGCCCTTCGAGCTGCCAGTTCACCATCAGTGGGATCCAGGGGTCAGCCTGGATTTGTGTCGCGGTACACGGCGAGTGGCCCACAACCTTGATCACTCGTCATCCCACCATTCGCGCGTGAACAAAAGCCGGCAACACGCCTGCTTGACGAGGAGCGTCGAATCTCCGTTTCCGTCCGCCGACGATTAGGAGCCGTGCACCCAAACCTTGGTATCACCGGCAGTCAACTCGAAGGACTTCGGCAATCCGCCGGTACCCGGAATCTCTGGCTGGGCGCCCTTGATGTCGTCCCATACGGTCCCACCGCAGTTGTGTACGAGTACCGGTCGGCCACCACATGGTACGTGTGGGTGGTGTCGATGGTGAGGTCGTGCACGACCTCGGCGCCGGCGTGGTTGCGGACTGCGGTGACGGTGGCTGTCGTTCCGTCGAGGGTGAGTAGGTGCTTGCCGGTTTGTAGGCCTTCGGTGTTGACCCTTGGTGTGGCGGGTTTCGCTCCAGAATGGGTTGATCCCCCAACCTTGAAGCATCGGCGGTCGGGTCCCGGTTTGGGTGGACCGAGCCAGGTCAGGGTCAACGGCGACACCGACAGCGCTCGCTCGCCGGCCCACCGTCACCTGGCGCGCAACCACGCACGCGCCCCTGTCAACCCGGAAACAATGATCCACTCGAGCGGACCCGGCATGATGACCACCGCATCGTCCGGTGCACAGCCGTTGCGCCAACGCCGCACCTGCCGGCGACGGCCGCATGACCCTTCCCACACGCGTACTCAGCTCTGCCCGGCGGACTCGACGATCGCGAGGACGTCCCCTCGTACCGCGTCAGGCGGGATCACGCCGTCGAAGCTGTATGACTCGTCGCAGAAGATGACCTGCAGGTCCGCCGGCAGCAGACGTCGGTACCACACGGCGAAGTCCGCGACCAGCTCGATCGGTCCTTCGAGATACACACATTGTCCGTTCGAGTGCGCGTATCCCTCCAGCATGCCGTGTTCCGAGCGGACGATCCACTCCACCGCACGGACCTCAGCGCCCGGGGAGTCGGGGTGCGCCACACTCACCTCGGCCTGGGGCCAGTCGCTGGCGAGCGCGCGGACCAGGTCATCCCGCTCAAGGCGCCACGTGTCGCTCTCGAACGTCACAAGGCAGGTCACGGTAGCTTCGACCTTGGAGCGCGTCTTGGATGTGTGTCGGTCGGGTGTGCCGCGCACTGGTGCGGTCGGTGGGGGTTGGCTGGCTTGGTGGGCGGGTGTGGACCGTGCCCGCCGTTTCCCTTCGGACCTGACTGACTTCCGGTGGGAGATCATCGGGCCGATGCCGCCGTCGCCGCGGTTGACGGGCAGACCGGAGAAGCATCCCCCGCCGGGCGGTCATCGACGTGACCCTTGGACGTGCTGCGTACCGGCTGCCCGTGGCGGGTACCTGCCGGTGGATCTCCCGCCGCAAGTCCGCAGACACCACCCAGGAGGGTCGGTACCCGAATGTCATCGGATTCGCCAGTCCCACGACGAGTCCTCCCGGAACCTCTGCAGGACCTCGCCATCAGGAAGGAGCTCGCCGAGGTCTGTGTCAAGAAAACCGTTCATTCCAACAAGCACTCTCAGCACAAGCTCACGGATGCATTCCACGCTCTGATACTCGACGAGAACCGCCCTGAATTCTCCAAGTGATGCGGACAGTTCGGCCATCTCGTCCGCATCAAGATCA
>CALGAM010000119.1 GCA_937951935.1 uncultured Micromonospora sp.
GGGATCTCGTACCCGATCTTGGTCTTGGTGTGGTCGATCCAGGCGTCGGGGACGTGCGGCAGCACCTCGCGGCGCAGGTATTCCTCGACGTCCTCGTCCAGCGGCACGTTCTCGTAGTCGCGCAGCTCCGGGTCGGGCTCGGGCTCGCCCTTGACAAGCTGCACCTCCCCCTCCGGGTCGCGGACGCCGAGGGCGTCGCGCAGCGCCTTCTGGAACGGCGCACCGGTCGGCCAGAGGATGCCGGCCTCGGCCATCGCCGCGCGGACTGCGTCCCAGGCCGCACGCTTGGTCCGCCACGACCGGCCGAGCAGCGGCTTCAACGCGACGGCGAAGGCGTCGACGTCCAGCGCCCGCTGGATCGGTTTCGACTCGCGGACCTGGGCCAGGGTCTCCTCGGTGACCTCGAAGCGGAGCCTGAGCGGCCGTTCGACGGTGATCCGACGGTAGCCGAAGTCCTCGTTGCGGAAGACCTTCACCTTGCCGTGCAGTGGGTGCTCGGGGTCGGCGGCGACGTGCAGCGCCTCCGAGTAGAGCTGGGTGATCTCGGCGATGTGCTCGCTGGTCAGATACTTCCGCTTGTCGCCGAGCGACTTGCGCATCTTGGCGTAGTAGTCCCGGGCGTCCAGCAGCACCACCTTGCCCCGGTGGTCGGGCGACTTCCGGTTGGTCAGGATCCAGAAGTACGTCGAGATGCCGGTGTTGTAGAAGAGCTGGTCGGGCAGGGCGACGATCCCCTCCAGCAAGTCGTTCTCCAGGATCCACTGCCGGATCCGGGACTCGCCGGACTCGGCCGCCCCGGTGAACAGCGGCGAGCCGTTGAACACGATCGCGATCCGGCTGCCGCCCTTGCCGTCGGCGGTGACCGGTTTCATTTTTGAAATCATGTGCTGGAGGAAGAGCAGCGAGCCGTCGTTGATCCGGGGCAGACCGGCCCGCCATCGACTGTCCTCGCCGAGCTGCTCGTACTCGGCCTCGATCTCGTCCTTGACCTTCTTCCAGTCGACGCCGAACGGCGGGTTCGCCAGCAGGTAGTCGAATCTGGCGCCCTGGTGGCCGTCGTCACTCAACGAGTTGCCGAACTTGATGTTCTCCGGGTCCTGACCCTTGATCATCATGTCGGACCGGCAGATCGCCCACGACTCCGGGTTCAGCTCCTGACCGAAGACCTGGACCGTGGCGTGCCGGTTGAGCGCGGTGATGTGCTCCTCGGCGGCGCTGAGCATGCCACCGGTGCCACAGGCCGGGTCCAGCACCGTCCGCACCACGCCCGGGACGGTGAGCACGTCCTCGTCCGGGGCGATGAGCAGGTTCACCATCAGCTCGATGACCTCGCGCGGGGTGAAGTGCTCACCGGCGGTCTCGTTCGACTGCTCGGCGAACCGCCGGATCAGCTCCTCGAAGACGTACCCCATCTGGTGGTTGGACACCACGACCCTGGGCTGGCCGCGCTCGTCCCGGACGATCTCGCCGTTGTCGTCCAGCTCGAACGGGCGCAGGTCCAGGTCGGCGAAGCGGGCGGTCACCCGGTAGATCAGGTTGGCGGCGTCGAGCCGGCGGATGTGCCGCGCGAACTCGTACCGGTCCATCACCTCCCGGACGTTGGGGGAGAACGCCCCGATGTAGGCGATCAGGTTTCTCGCCACCTGGCTCGGGTCGTTGACGATCGATTTCAGGGTGTGCCCACTGATGTTGTAGAAGCTGTGGCCGGAGGCGCGACGCAGGAAGCGGTCCACGTCGATGTTCTGCCCGGCGTACCGCTGATAGGTCTCCAGCACCCTCGCCCGGGTCGGCTCCAGGACGCACTCCAGCCGGCGCAGCACCGTGAACGGCAGGATCACCTTGCCGTAGTCGGACTGCTTGTAGTCGCCACGCAGCAGGTCGGCGACCGACCAGGCGTGGTTGACGAGTTTGGTGTGCAGGCTGCTGTCGTTCACCAGGGTCCTTCCACAGCGGGTGACACAGGAGGTCAGGACGCGTCGGGATCCGGCGGGAGCAACGCGCCGCCGGTGAGGCCGGCGCCGAGGGTACGGGCCGCCTCCTCGGCGAGCCGTCCCGCGTGCTCGGCGGCGGCGCGCAGCTCGTACAGCCGCCGGAAGGCCTGACCGTACCGCCGTTGCTCGGCCAGTGGCAGCAGCGGCACGCGGAGGCGACGCGGGTCGAGCCGAACGACGCTGCTGCCGGTCGCCGCCGCGGTCACGTTCTCCGCGGCGCCGAGGAAACCGGCCAGGAACCACGGGTCGAGTCGGCTCTGGTCCGGCCGCAGCAGGATCGTCTGCCGGCCCAGCGGCGTGCCGGCGTCCCGGTCGTCGGCGACCCGGGCGGCGCAGACTCTCGCCCCGCCGCCGCGCAGCAGCTCGGGCAGGAGCACGTCACCGGCGCGGATCACCAGCTCGGGATTCCGCCCGGTGCCGCCGGCGGCGCCGCGGCTGCCGGACGGGACGCGCAGCAGGGTGAGCGCGTTGCCGCGCAGCAGGTCGGCGACGGCGGCGCTGCGCCACACCCGGCGCTCCCTGCCCACCGGCGGCCAGGTGATGTCATCGGCCCGGTCGGCGAGCGCGGTCGCCGCCGCCCGGAGGTCGCCCAGCAGGGTACGCCCGGTTGCGGCCAGCTCGGCCGGGGTGGCGGCGACCGGTGCGGTCCGGACGTGCCGGACCGGGGTGAGGTCCACCGTCTCGTCGAGCAGGTCGATCACCGCGACGGCCCGCGCGACCCCGGGTACGTCGGCGAACTCGCCCGGAGCCGTCAGGAAGGCGCGCCACACGTCGCACACGGTCTGGCGCAGCGCCGGCCAGTCCACCCCGGACCGCCCGCCGGCGGAGGCGCCGCGCGGGCCGCCGGACGGGCCGCCACCGGTGGTGGTGCCGGGCGCGCCCGCCTCCGCCGGGCCGGGTGTCGCCTCGGCCGTGTCGACGAAGAGGACGGTCGGCGGCGGGGTCTCGGCCGGGTCGGGGCGGCACAGCAGCCACAGGTGCAGTCCGACGTGCAGCGGGGCGGCGGCACCGGCCGGCAACGCCACCACCGCGCGCAGCGCGCCCCTGCGGAGCAGCTCGGCGCGGATCCGCCGGCCGGAGGGGCGTTCGGCGGCGGCCGGTGGCATCAGCAGCACCGCCGGGCCGCCGGGGGCCAGGTGGGCCAGGCAGTGCTGGACCCAGGCCAGTTCCGGTTCGCCGCGCGGCGGCAGCCCGAACAGCCAGCGCGGGTCGGCGGCCAGCTCCGCGTGGCCCCAGTCCCGGTCGCCGTACGGCGGGGCGCACAGCGCCGCGTCGGCGGTGAGGGTCGGGAAGGCGTCGGCGCGCAGGCTGTCGCCCGCCGCCAGGCGGGACGTGGCGGCCGGGGCCAGCACCGACAGGCGTACGCCGGCCAGCGCCGCCTGGGCCGGCACCAGGTCCTGCCCGTACAGTTCGGCCGCGCCGAGGCGGGCGGCGGCGACGAGCAGCCCGCCGGGGCCGCAGGCCGGGTCGACGACCCGGCGCGGATAGGGGCGCCCCGGCTCGGTGAGCAGCCGGGCCATCAGCTCGGCCAGCGGGGCGGGGGTCTGGTAGCTGCCGCTCGCCCCGGTCTCCTCGACGTCGCCCTCGGCGAGCACGTCGGCGGCGACCACCGCGCCCTGTCGGCGTACGCAGGTCAGCAGCGTGCGCAGCAGTTCCGCCTCGGCCGCGCGGAACGACGGGCCGGTCGTGGCCCCGGTCGCGGCCTCGCCCTCCACGGCGGCGGGGAGTTCGCCGGCGACCGCGCGGGCCAGTTCGGTGGCCCGCCGCGCGAGGCGGCCGTCGGGCAGGTCGGCCAGGGCGGCGGCCTCGTCGTCGGAGAGCCGGGACGCGGCCAGGACCAGCGGCATCAGCCGCAGGGCGGGGCGGGGGCCGGCGGCCTCGCCGCCGCGCAGCGCGACCCGCAGCTCGTCGGCCGGGGACTCGGTGGCGAGCTGGCCGCGGGCGGCCAGCCAGGCCCGGACCTCGGCCACGTCGTAGGCGGGGCTGGCCTCGGTGCCGCCGGCCGGGGCCGGGAAGTCGGGGTGCCGGCGACGCCAGTTGCTCACCGTCGCCCTGGTGACGCCCGCCAGCCGGGAGATCTCGGCGGCGGTCACCAGGGTGGGTGTCTTCGGCATCGGCACGTCCTGTCGTCCGGCGGGTGTCGTCGAGGCTCAACCATGATCACTTTACCCGAAGCCGGATCACGCGGCACGGTTTGACAATGCTTTCACGTCGTGGTCTTCTTGAATAGCCTTCACTGGCCGACGGCGATCCCGCCGGCACCGTGCCCGGGCGCCGCCACGCCGGCCGCCCACACCAACCCGACCACCCACCTCCCCGGCTTCCGGGACAGGTGTCCCTGCCCCCGCCACCGCCCACCGCCTTCGTTGTCGCTCCCCCGAACCGGAGGTACCGCGTGACAGCCCCGCATCCGGAAACCGTCGACGACCTCGTCCTCAGTCACCTCGACGCCACCACCGACCTGCCCGAGGCCGCGGTGGACCTGATCGTCGCCGCCCTGCTCGGCGAGGAGGAGTTCGCCGCGGCACTCGGCGGCACCCCACCCCGCCGGCCCGCCACCCCGGCCGCCGGCACCGGCGAACCCGGCGAACCCATCGGCACCTACCTGCGCAGCATCGAGGTGACCGGCTTCCGGGGCATCGGCCCCACCGCCGCCCTCCACCTCGCGCCCCGACCCGGGCTGACGATCGTCACCGGCCGCAACGGCTCCGGAAAGTCCAGCTTCGCCGAAGCCGCCGAGTTCGCCCTCACCGGCGACAACCGGCGCTGGTCCGGGCGCAGCCCCATCTGGCGGGAGGGCTGGCGCAACCTGCACGCCGGCGACAACCCGAGCATCCGGGTCCACATCGGCGTCGAGGGCCACCGCGACGGCGCCACCGTCGAGTGGAACTGGAAACCCGACGACGAGCTCGCCGACGGCACGTCGTGGCTACAGCTCGCCGGCCGCCCCCGGCAGTCCGTCGCCGACCTCGGCTGGAAGGTGCCGCTGGAGCTCTACCGCCCCTTCCTGTCGTACGCCGAACTCGGCGGCCTGCTCAGCGGCCGGCCCAGCGAGATGCACGACTCGCTGTACCGCATCCTCGGCCTCGACCGGCTCGTCGAGATCGAGACGATGCTCAAGGCCGCCCGGCGGGAGCTGGACGGCCTGCGCAGGCGGCCCGGCGAGACGCTGCCCGCGCTGCGGGCCGCCCTCGCCGAGCACCCCGACGAGCGGGCCCGCCACGCCGAGGCGGCGCTGTCCGGCCGGGTCGCCGACCTCGACCGGCTCGCCGGGCTGGCCACCGTGGACGAACCCGAGGACGACCGGGACGTCGTACCGCTGCGTCAGCTCGACCTGCTGGAGCTGCCGGCACCGGACGACGTGGCCGACCTGGCCGAGCGGCTGCGCACGGCACTGGACCGCATCGAGGCGCTGGCCGACACCCCCGCCGCGCACTCCCGCTCGCTCGCCGGCCTGCTCCGCGACGCGCTGGCCCACCAGCGCACCCACCCCGACCAGCCCTGTCCGGTGTGCGGGGGTCGCACCCTGGACGCGGCGTGGGCCGAGCGGACCCGGCAGGAACTGGACCGCCTCAACCGCCTGGCCGCCGACCTCGACGAGGCACACCGGACGGTGCGGGAGAGCCAGCGGGCACTGCGGTCGCTGGTCCCGGCGCCACCGCCCGCCCTCGCCGCCGACCTGACCGCCGACGGGGTCGACACCGCCGACGCGCGGCGGGCCTGGCAGCGCTGGGCCGACCTGCTCGCCACCGACGACCCGGCAACGACCGCCGGCACGGCACCCGCGGCCTACCGGGAACTGCGCGCCGCGCTGGAACCGGTGCAGGCCGCCGCCCACCAGGCGCTGCAGCGGCGCCAGCAGGCCTGGCAGCCCGTCGCCGACCAGCTCCGCGCCTGGGTCGAGGCCGAACGGGCCGCCCGGCGGGCCACCGCGACCCTCACCGCCCTGAAGAAGGCGATCGACTGGCTGCGGAAGGTGTCGGACAGCATCCGCAACGAGAAGCTCGCCCCGGTCGCCGCCGAGGCGACCGAGATCTGGAACATGCTGCGCCAGGAGAGCAACGTCGAACTCGGCAGCATCCGGCTGGCCGGGACCGGCACCAGCCGGCGGGTCGACCTCAACGTCAGCGTCGACGGGGTGCCCGGGGCCGCGCTCGGGGTGATGAGCCAGGGTGAACTGCACTCCCTGGCGCTGGCGCTCTTCCTGCCCCGGGCCACCATGCCGGAGAGCCCGTTCCGGTTCCTCGTCATCGACGACCCGGTGCAGTCCATGGACCCGGTCAAGGTGTACGGGCTGGCCGAGGTGCTCGCCCGGGTCGCCCGACACCGGCAGGTGATCGTCTTCACCCACGACGACCGGCTCCCCGCCGCCGTACGCCGCCTGGACATCGACGCACGGATCCTCACCGTCAGCCGGATGGCCCACTCCCGGGTCAAGGTCAGCGAGGGCGGCAACCCGGCGCTGCGCTACCTCGCCGACGCCAAGACGATCGCGTGCGACACCAACCTGGACCCCACCGTCCGGGGGACGGTGGTCTGTAACCTGGTCCGTGACGCCCTCGAGTACGCCTGCCACGAACGGGTCCGGGCCCGCGACTTCCGGGCCGGCCGGCCCGTCGCCGAGACCGAGGCGGCCCTCGACGCCGCCCGCGGTCTGCGCCCCACCCTCGCGCTGGCGCTGCTCGGCGACGCGCAACGGGCCAACGAGCTCCGCGATTCGCTGCGGCGGCTCCACCCGGCCGCCCCGCAGGTGGTCTCCGACGCCAACAACGGCGCACACGGCGCAGCCGGCGTCGACCTGGTCCGGCTGGTCAACGACGCCGAGTCGGTGGTCGAAAGGCTGGTGCGGCCATGACCCCGCAGCAGCTCCTCGACGCCGCCCGCGACCTGATGACCAACCCGAGGCCGAGCATGCGCCGCTGCTGGCAGCGCGGCTGCGCCTGCCTGACCCGCCTCGCCCTCGAAACAGGGCTGCGCCGGTACTGGCAGCGCCACCCGCGCACCGCGTCGGTGGCCCGGTCCCCGATGTGGCATCAGCTCATCGTGCTGCCGCGCTTCCTCGATCCCGAGACCGCCCGGATCGCCCGCGCCGCCTGGTTCGGGCTGTCCCGGGCGGCACACCACCACACGTACGAGCTGCCGCCGACGCTCGCCGAGCTCGGCGGGTGGCACCGGGACGTGACGTACCTGCTCAGCCGGCTCGACCCGGCTCCGACCTCGCCCTGACAACCACCGACACGACGACCACCGACACCAACCCTGGGAGCCCGCGATGACCCACCCGCCTTCCGAGTCGCCGCTGCCGGACACCGCGCAAGCCGGTGACGGCACACCGGAGACGGTGGAGGCGACCCCCGCGTCGCCACACCCCGCGCCCGCGCCGCACGCCGCGGCACACGCCGAGCTCCGGCCGGCGGCCCGGCGGTGGGCGGCCGGGCCACCGTGGCCGGCCGCCGCGATCGGCGCGGTGGCGCTCCTCGGCAGCGGCATCCTGCTCGGCCTCGGCATCGGAAGCAGCGGAACCGCGGCCCCGGCCGCCGGGGTCGGCACGCCCACGCCGGCCGTCGGATCGGCCTCGGCCGCCGGCCCGACCCCGGCCGCGCCGACGACCGCGTCGCCGGGCACCGCACCGACCCCGGCCACCGCTGCCCCGACCACCGCCGCCGTGGTTACGAGGCCCGCGTCGACGTCGAAGCCGACGTACCGGACGCTCAGCCCCCGGGAGTGGAAGCTGGTCGCCAAGAACCCCGACGCGTACGTCGGCAGGACCTACGTGGTGTACGGGGTCGTCACCCAGTTCGACGCGGCGACCGGCGACGACACGTTCCGGGCCGACGTCGGGCCGCGGAACATGGCCGAGGTCTGGGACTACGAGACCAACACGCTGCTCACCGGCGACGCCGAGCGGCTGCGCGACGTGGTGGAGGACGACGAGTTCCGGGCCGAGGTGACCGTCCTTGGCTCCTTCTCCTACGACACGCAGATCGGCGGCAACACCACGGTCCCGCTGCTCCGGATCGACCGCATCCGGATCCTCTAGCGCGCCCGCCCACGTCACCCCGGCCGACGGACACCACGCGAGACCGCGGGACATGGGCGGCGCGACCCCTGTCCCTGTTCCTGTCGGACAGCGGACACCGCCCGCGGCGCCACGGTGGCACAGTGCCGCAGGCTCCACCCCCGACACCGAACTACCGAAGGACATCTGTGACCGATGACCTGATCTACCGGGCGGGCCGGCGCGTGATCGAAGCGGGATTCGCGGCCGACGACTCGGTTTTCACCCCCGGACGTCCGTGTGGACGCAGGAGGCGGCGGACGAGCTTGACGTCTGCTTCGTACAACGACCCGACGCCGGCTCCGGCAGCTTCGTCGGCAAGCTGCGCGGCCAGCTTGCCGGGGCCAGCCCCGAAGCGGTCCAGCTGATGGCCGAACTGCTCTACCTGCACCTGCTGCTGCCGAAGGAGGTCGGCGGCGCCGCCAAGCGGGCCGTGGTCCGCACACCACTCGACCTGTTCACCGAACGGGTGACGCTCCCGTCCGGTCTCGACGCGGCGTTGGACGGTGGGGTCGTCAAGGCCGGCGTCGCCTACCTCACCCGGCGGGACCGGCAGATCTCCTGGCTCGTCCGCATGCTGCAGAGCTGGAAACGGCTGCCGGCCGACCAGCGGCGGGCGGCGCTCGCCGACCCGTGGCGGTTCCACGACCTGGTGTACGAGCTACCCGTGCAGAGTGCCTACACGCAGTGCAACCCGGCGATGGCGGTCGCCTTCGCCGCCACCGCCGGCCGGGCCCTGGCCCCCCGGAATCCTGCACGGCTACCGTGCCACCGAGGACGCCCTACCGCTGCTGCGCGGGCGGCTCCGGGAGGCCGACCAGGTCCGCGTCCGGTGAGGACTCGCCCCGCCCCTGGGGGTGCGGTTCGACGAGTACACCCTGGACATCGTCGAGAACCGGATCCTGGTCGCCGCGATCCGGCGGCTGCTCCGGCTACCCGGCGTACCGGCGGCGACGCGGGGGCGGCTGCACCAGCTCGCGCGCGCCCTCGCCGACGTACCGCCGCTGACCGCCGGCCTGCCCGTCCCGCCCACGGTGTCGAACCGGCTGACCGCGCGCTATCAGCCGGCGCTGCGACTGGCCCGGCTGATCCTCGCCAACGCCGGTGTCGAGCATCTGTCGGGGACGGTCGAGGCGAACGGTATCGCCTTCGACCTGAACCGGGTCTTCGAGGACTGGCTGACCACCGCGCTGCGCGAGGCGGTCGAGCCGGTGTACGGCGGGCGGATCATCGGCCAGTATCACACCCACCTCGACGCCGAGCGCCGGATGTATATCCGGCCCGACATCACCTGGTGGGACGGGCGGCGTTGCCGCGCCGTCGTCGACGCGAAGTACAAGGACCCGTCCGGTGACGAGCCGGCCAGAGCCGACCTGTACCAGGTGCTGGCCTACTGCACGAGGCTCGGGGCACGGCACGGACACCTGGTCTACGGCGGCGACCGCGGCCGGACCACCTACCACGTGCTCGGCAGCGGGGTCGCGGTCACCGTCCACCGGGTGGATCTGTCCGCGCCGCTGGACGACCTACGGGCCCAGATCGCCACGATCGCCGCGGCGGTGGCCGGGGTGCGTCCGGCCCGGGACGGGGATCTCCGGGCGAACGCGGCTCCGTCGCCGACATGACCCGCCGTGACGCCGGATCGGAGACACGATGTCGCACTACTGTGCAAGACTGCCTAGCTGCGTTCGACAAACGACGTGTTCCGAGGGCGGACCGGGCGCTCGACACCGCCTGCCCCAAGCCAGAAGGAAACCCCGACAATGCAACCTGACGTGCTGCAGAGCCAGAGCCAGTTCCACGTCCGGCAGCGGATCCGGCTGATGGTCAACCAATACGAGGTCCACGCGGTCAACCCGGACGGTTCCGAGGGTGAGCTGCTGGCCTTCGCCCAGCAGAAGCGGCTGGCCTTCAAGGAGCAGGTGACCCTCTACACCGACGACACCAAACAGCAGCCGGTGCTCGGCTTCAAGGCCCGTCAGGTGATCGACCTCGGCGCGACGTACGACGTCACCGACGCCGCCGGCAACCCGATCGGGCTGTTCCGCAAGGACTTCAAGGCCTCCCTGCTCCGCTCCACCTGGCACCTGGAGCAGCCAGGGCTCGGCCAGGCCACCGGGCAGGAGCGCAGCCTCCCGGTCGCGCTGCTGCGTCGTTTCGTCGACTCGCTCTCCTGGCTGCCGTACCACTTCGACTTCACACTCAACGGGCAGCCGGCGTTCTCCGTGGTCAAGAAGTGGGGGCTGCGGGACCGGTACGTCGTCACCATCCAGCACCCGCAGCTCGACCGCCGGCTGGTCATCGCGATGGCGGTCGCCCTGGACGCGCTGCAGTCCCGCTGAGTGTCGCGCCGGGTGCCGCGCCGAGGAACACCCGCGCACCCGGCGATCCGCCCAACCCCGCCCCGGTCGACCGGCCGAGCCCGCGTCTCGGACGATCGGCCGGGGCCGGCTGGCGTGTGACCCCGGAGAGAAGGCAGCATGACGGGCGTGTCCCAGCCTCCACAGCTTGCCGCCGTACAGCAGCGTGCCCGGGCGCAGTACGACGCCGGTGACGCCGCCGGCGCCCGCCGGCTCCTCGCCCACGCCCTCGACGCCGCCCGGCCCGCGTACGGCAACGACCATCCCGAGGTGCTCTCCACCGCGTTGGTGCTGGCGCAGTGGCACCGGCAGGCGGACGAACCGGCAGCGGCCCGCCGTGTCCTGGAGGAGGCGCTGCACGACGGCCAACACCGGTGGGGCGAGGCCCATCCGCTGATCCTCGCCCTGTCGTTCGAGCTCGGCGCCGTGGCCGAGGAGTTGGGCAACCGGCACGAGGCCCGCCGCAACTTCACCCGGGTGGCGACGCACGGACCCGGCGTGCTCGGCGCTGACCACTGGCAGGTCCGGGCGGCCCGGGACTACCTCGGCGAGCAGCCGGGCGTCGGTGTGGTGCCCGAGGCCACGGCGACCGCGGTGGCGCCGCCACCGCCGCCGGCCGCACCGGCCACGACGGTGCCCCCCGCGCCGGTCGCACCGCAGCAGCCCATCCCGCCGCCACCGCCGGTCGCACCGGCCGTGGTGCCACCGGCTCCGGCACCGGCCACCCCCACACCGGCTCCGCCGCAGGTGTCCGCCGCACCCGCACCCGCACCGGTGTCCGCCGCGCCCGCCGCGCCCGCCCCGACACCGGCGCCGCCCACCTCGGCGGTGCCGTCGACCGGTGCGGCACACCCGCCGGCCGACGGCGCGGGCACGTCGCCGGAGGGCCTCGCGTCCGGCGTTCCCGGGCCGGGGACGTACCCGCCGTACTCGGCGCGGCCGGCGGCGCAACCGGAGACGTACCCGGTGGTCACCATGCCGGCGGCGCAGCCGGCACCCGCCCCGGCGCCCGAGCCCGCACGGCCGACGGGCAGGGGTTCGACGGTCGCGGCGGCGATCGCCGCGGCGGCCGCCGTGATCGCCGCGATCGTGGTGGTGGTCGCCGTGCTCAGCGACCGGGACAACCCGCCCCCCACCGCCGACGACGATGACGGCGGGGTGGTCATCACCGGTGACCCCCCGACCGACGTGAAGCTGCTCGACGAGGGAACGGCGATCACGATCACCTGGACGGATCCGAGCGGCGGCACCGTGCCGTTCCTCGTCACGGGCGCCCGACGCAACCAGGAGGCCCAGCCGATGGGACGGGTCAGTGCCGGCGATCCGCCGAGTTTCAAGGTGAACGCGCTGAATCCTCGCCTCGATTACTGCTTCAGCGTGGTCGCGGTCTATTCGACGAACGAATTCGCGCCCTCGGAACTGGTGTGTACGAACCGTGGCGCCACCGCGACTCCACGATGACCGCAGGTCGCCACCGTTCGTCGGATCGGTATTGCTGATCCGGCGTCAGCGGCGTGAACCCGTGTCGATGTCACTGACGAGAACCGATCGTCCACAATTCGCGGCGATGCCGTCCACCGCCGTCCTTCGGGAACGCGCCGGTGGTGGGCGCGCCATATGATGTCACCCGGTTTCGGGGAGATTCGCTGACGGCGGCGGCTCCGCCGCCACGAATGGGGAGGTCAGCCGACTGTGGTCACCACAGGTAACGGCTCAACGGATAACCAGGGCACGGGCACGGGGGCACCCGTGGCGACGCCCGCCGATCTCGCGGCACGACGCCGCTCCCGCCGGCTCAGGGGTGGGATCGTCACCGTCGCGACCGTGGCGGCCCTCGCCGCCGCGATGGGACTCACCGTGCTCGGCCTGGGCGCGGCGGACAACGCGGTGGCCAGCTACGACGCCAGCTCCTGGCTGTGGAGCGCGGCCAAGAGCGAGCTGGCCCGGGTCAACGGGGTCACCGGCCGGGTCGACACCCGCATGCAGGTGCCGGACGGGCGTGGCCACCGGATGCAGGTGGTCCAGACGGACCGTCTGCTGATCCTGCGTGACCTGAACACCGGGCAGATCAGTTCGCTCGATCTCGCCACCCTCCAGATCATGGCCACCACCCGGACCGCCGCCGGGATCGGTGTCAACATCGCCCTGCACGAGGACGCCGCCTTCGTGGTCGACACCGTGCAGGGGACGGTGCGGCAGCTCGACCCCCGGTCGCTGACCCCGGTCGGGGAGCAGATCAACTATCCGCCGGGGATCACCGGTGGCAACTTCGACGGTGCCGGCAGGCTCTGGGTGGCCGTGCCGAGCGAGGGCACGGTCTCCGCGATCACCCCGGCCAAGCTGCCGGAGACGGCCGACGCCGGCGGTACGGGCGGCGGGGTCAGCCCCCGGCAGATCCGCAACGAGGTGGTGGCCGAGCCCAGCCACGACCTGACCGTCTCCACCCTGGACGACGGCGTCGCCGTCCTGGACCGGACCACGAACACCCTGACCACCCTGCAGGGCGACGCACCGCCGCAGCCGGTGACGTTGCCGCTCACCGGTCCGGGGGCGGTGCCGACCCGGACCAGTGGCGAACAGATCCCGGTGACCGTGCTGGACGACCGTAACGTGGTGGTCGCGGACCGGGGCGCCGTCGGGCAGCAGTTCACCGTTCCCGGCGAGGGGACCCGGCTCAGCCCCGCGGTCGCCTGGGCCGGCCGGTTCTACTGCGCCGACGACGAGGCCGGCAAGATCTACGCCTTCGACCTGAACGGACAGCTCGTCGAGGTCATCGAGGTGCCGGGCGCCAACGGGCCGCTGGAGCTGGAGGTCCGGGAGAACCACCTCTTCGTCAACGCCCCGAACTCGGACAGGGCGAAGGTCATCGACGACCAGCACAAGGTCCGGGACGTCAACAAGTACGCCAACGACGTCCTCGGTGGCGACCCGCCGCAGTCGCCGCCTCCGCCGCCGAAGCCGAAGAAGCCGACGGTGAGCAAGCCGGGCGCGCCGAAGTCGGTGACGGCCACCGCCGGCAACGCACGGGCCCGGGTGAGCTGGCGTCCGGCGCCCGCGAACGGCGCGGCGATCACCCGGTACGTCGTGGAGGGGGCCGGCCAGACCTTCCAGGTCGGCGCCGACCAGCGCTCGCTGGAGGTGACCGGCCTGACCAACGGTGAGACGTACCAGTTCTCGGTGTACGCGGTGAACGCCAAGGGCGCCGGGCCGGCCCGCAAGAGCAATCCGGTGACCCCGACCTCCGAGGTGCCGGACCCGCCGGCCAGCGTCACCGCCGAGGCGCGGCCGGACGGCACGGTGCGGGTCAGCTGGCCGGCGGCGAACGGCCAGGGTTACAAGATCGTCAGGTACGCCGTGACCGCCATCTCCGCCGGGACGAACGCCCCGGCCGGCGAGACGACCGGAACGGAGCTGGTCATCCCCGCCGGGGAGCTGACCTACGGCAGCCAGTACGCCTTCACCGTCGTCTCGGTCAACGAGAAGGGCGCCGGGTCGGCGGCCTCGCCGGTCAGCGACACGGTGGTGCCCTACACCACGCCGGCGGCACCGGTGAACCTGTCGGCCACCACGGTCGCCAACGCCAAGGGCACCATCCGGCTGACCTGGACCGCGCCGGCCGAGAACGGCCGACCGATCACCAGGTACGTGGTCGAGGCCGGTGGCCGGCAGAGCGAGGTGCCGGCGACCCAGACCCAGGCCACGCTCGACGGTTTCGCCGACGGGCAGGTCGTTGCGGTCCAGGTGCGGGCGGTCAACGAGGCCGGCCCGGGTGCCGCCGCCACCGCCACCGCGCGTACCGTGGCCCCGCCGCGGGTGACCATCACCGGAAGCAGCTCGGACGCCACGTCGGTCACGGTGAACTTCACCGTGGACAACGGCGGCGGCACCACCCAGTGCTCGGTCACCGCGCAGGGCGGGCCCAAGGTGACCGGCAACTGCTCCAGCATCCGGGTCACCGGGCTCACCCCGGGCACGACGTACAGCCTGACGGTGTCCGCGACCAACGCCGCCGGCGAGGGCACGGCGAAGACCAGCCGGGCGACCGCCACCGTCTACGGGGTCGCCGTCTGCAACAACGGCACCGTCGGCGACGAGCGGACGTACTGCGACGGCGACGGACCGGGCCGGGACGGCATCGAGGTGTTCTCGGTGCCCCGTCAGGAGAACAACAAGCAGGTCGGCCGGGCCAAGCGGAACGAGCGGTACAAGGCGTACTGCAAGATCCAGGGACAGGAGATCTACGCCTACGTCTACAACAACCACAAGCGCAGCACCTGGTGGATCCAGATCGAGTTCTCGGGCCGGAACTACATCCCGTGGGCCTGGCTCAACCTCGACAACGGAGACGACATCAACGTTCTGCCGACCTGCTGACCGCGCCACGCCAGTCAGGAGCATCCGACGTGAACCGCCACGAGCCGCTTACCCAGCGCCATGTGCAGGGTTTCGCCAACCTGGCCGCCCGGATCGCCGACAACATCAACTCGGTGGTGCTGGGTAAGCCGCACGTGGTCCGGCTGGCGCTGACCGCCCTCTTCGCCCAGGGGCACGTCCTGCTCGAGGACGTGCCCGGGGTGGGCAAGACCACCCTGGCCCGGGCCGTGGCCGCCACGGTCCGGGGCCAGTGGCGGCGCATCCAGTTCACCCCGGACCTGCTGCCGGCGGACGTCTCCGGGGTGACCATCTTCAACCAGGCGACCCGGGCCTTCGAGTTCCACCCCGGCCCGGTCTTCGCCAACATCGTCATCGCCGACGAGATCAACCGTGCCTCGCCGAAGACCCAGTCCGCGCTGCTGGAGGTGATGGAGGAGCGCACGGTCACCGTCGACGGCGTCCGGCACCCGGTGCCCCGGCCGTTCCTGGTGGTCGCGACCCAGAACCCGGTCGAGATGGACGGAACGTACCGGCTGCCCGAGGCGCAGCTCGACCGTTTCCTGGTCAAGCTCTCCGTCGGCTACCCGGACGAGCAGGTGGAGATCGAGGTGCTGCGCGGTGCCCCCGTGCGCTCCCCCGAGTCGTTGGAGCCGGTCACCGACACCGCCACCGTCGCGGAGATGATCCGGATGGCGCAGCGGGTCCACATCGCCGACCCGCTCTACGCGTACGCGGTCCGGCTCGCCGCCGCCACCCGCAACCACCCGCACGTCCGGGTCGGGGTCAGCCCGCGCGGGGTCATCGCGCTGACCCGGGCCGCCTGCGCGTACGCACTGATCGACGGACGTGGCTGGATTCTTCCCGAGGACCTCAAGGCGCTGGCCGAGCCGGTGTTCGCGCACCGGATCCTGCTCACCCCCGACGCCCAGGTCCGGGGCATCACCGCGACCGAGGTGCTGCACGAGGCGGTGGCGTCGGTGCCGGTGCCGCTGCCGTCGGGGCAGCTCGCCTCGGCCCGGACCTGACCCACCGACACGATGACGATCACCTCACGCGGTATCGGGCTGCTCGCCGGCGCCGCTCTCCTCCTGCTGGTCGGGTTCCGCTTCGGCTACCCCGAACTCGCGTTGCTCGGCACCGCCGCGGCGATCGCGGTCGGCTGCGCCGCCGGCAACGCCGCCTGGCGGCCCCGGCTCGACGTGACCCGGGTCGTCGACCCCGACCGGGTGGGCCGGGGCGAGTCGGCGACGGTGACCCTGACCGTCCGCAACAGCGCCCGGCTCCGCTCGGCGAACCTGCTCGCCGAGGACCGCTGCGGCAACCGGCCGGTTCCGGTGCCGCTGCTGCGGCTGCGCCCCGGCCGCGACACCACGGTCAGCTACCCGGTGCCGACCCACCGCCGGGGTGTGATCACCGTCGGCCCGCTGCGGATCACCGGCCGGGACGCGCTCGGGCTGGTCACCGTCGCCCGGTCGCACGGCGATGCCGCCCAGGTCTGGGTGCACCCCCGGATCCACCCGATGACCGCCACCCCGTCCGGGGTGTCCCGGAGCCTGGACGGGCGGGTGGACCGGGTGCCACAGGGTTCGATCACCTTCGACTCGCTACGCGAGTACGTCGTCGGTGACGAGCTGCGTCGGGTGCACTGGCGGACCAGCGCCAAGGTCGGCGAGCTGATGGTGAAGGAACAGCTCGACACCAGCCTGCCCCGGCTCGTGGTGCTGTTGGACAACCGGGCGGCGGCGTACCCGCGTCCGGTCGACGGGGTGGTCGAGACGTTCGAGTCGGCGTGCGAGGCCGCCGCGTCGGTGGTGGTCGCGGCCCGTCGCGAGGATCTGCCGGTGACGCTGCTGCTGGTCGCCGCCGACCCGGGCGGGGAGTTCCTGGACCGGCTCGCCGCCGCCGAGCTGACCCCGGGCGCCCGGGGCGGCGACGGCGATCCGCTGCGGGCCGCCACCCTCCGGCTGCGCCAGGAGCGGCTCGGTGACACCCTGGTCTTCCTGACCGGGCCGGCGGGCCGGGACGACCTGGGATACCTCACCGCGCTGCGCTCGGCGTACCCGTCGGTGGTCGTCGGGGTCTTCGGCGCCGACGGGCCGACGCCGGCCGCCGGGGCGGGCCTGGTGGTGATCGACGCGGCGGACGGCGCGGAGTTCGCCGCCGAGTGGGACGGGGTTCGCCGGTGGTGAGGGTGCTGCGGGCGCTGGCGGTGCCGCTGGCGCTGGTCGTGATGATCGGGCTCGCCGGTGTGGCCCTGGGTCGGGTGTACGCCGACGACCTGCTCAGCCAGCTGGTGCTCGGCGCGGCGGTCGGCTCGGTCGGGGTGAGCATGGCCACCCGGCGGCTGCCGTCCTGGCTGGTCGCCCCGCTGTCGGTACTGGCGCTGGCCGGCTACGCCGCTGGCACGCTCTGGCTGACCGCGCGGCGGGCCGACCTGCCGGGCGGCTTCGGCACGGTGGCGGTGGACGCCGTGCGCAACGGTATTCCCCGGCTGCTCACCGCGCTGATCCCGGTCGAGCCGACACCGGACACCGTGATCGTGCCGGTGGTCGCCGCCTGGCTGGCCGGGCTCGCCGGCGCCGAGGTCGGGATCCGCGCCGCCCGGGTGCTGCTCGGGTTGACCGCCCCGGTGGCCCTGTACGCCGGTGCGCTCTACGTGGTCGGTCCGAACGCCACACCGGTGCTCTGGCTGACCGTGGCCTTCGCCGCCGCGGCGGCGGTGGCGCTGGCGGCCGGCGGCCGACCGGGCCGTACCCCCCTGACGGACACGGCCGAAACCGGTGCCGGACTCACCCCGGCGGTCCGGGCCGCGCTGCGGCTGCGGACCGCCGCCGGCACCGCACTCGGGCTGGCCGTGGTGGTCGGGCTCGCCGCCGCGCTGGCGCCGATGGTGGCCCGGCGGGTCGACACCACCCCGGTCGACCCGAGACGCTACGTGCAACCGCCGCAGGTGGACAGCCTGGACGAGAACCCGCTGATCCGCATCTCCGGCTGGGCGTTGAACCCCGACCAGGTGTTGTTCGAGGCGACCACCAGCAGGTCCGGCGCCCCCGGCGACCAGGCGCCGCCGGCGGACCCGTCGGAGGACACCGGACCCGGCGACGGGAACGGCGACGACGACGGCAGTGACGACGGCGACCCGGCCGACGCCGAGGATGGTGCCGGAGAGCCGGGGGAGGACGCACCGGACCCGGCCGGGCCGGCCGGGGTGCGGATCCGGCTCGCCGTGCTGAACGACTACGACGGGGTGACCTGGAAGGTCGGTGCCACCTACCGCAACGCCGGGCGGGTGCTGCCCGCCCCCGACCGGGCCCCCGACACCGCGGTGGAGCGGATCGAACAGGAGATCACGATCCGCGACCTCACCGGCCGGCTGCTCCCCGCCGTGCCCACCCCGCGCGAGGTCACCGGCTCCCGGGTGGCGTACGACCAGGACAGTGGCACCCTGATCCGCCCGGAGGGGCTGGCCGAGGGGCTGCGCTACACGGTCGTCTCGGAACGCGAACAGCCCGACCACAACCTTCTGCCGGCGGCCACCGTGCCCTTCGGGGACGAGGTGGCCCGCTTCCTCCGCGTCGAGCCGGGTGCGCCGGAACAGGTGCAACGCCTCGCCGAACAGTTGGCCGAGGAGAACGGCGCGCCGTACGCCCGGGCGGTGGCGATCGAGGCCTTCCTCGCCGAGCACTACCGGCTGGTGGCCGACGCACCGAGCGGGCACGCGTACCCCAATCTCGCGTTCTTCCTCTTCGGACCCCCCAACGGCGGGGGACAGCGTGGCACCTCCGAGCAGTTCGCCGCCGCGTTCGCCGTGCTCGGCCGGATGATGGGGCTGCCGACCCGGGTGGTCGTCGGGTTCCAGGCGCCGGCCGGCACCGGCCCGGTCCGGGGCGCGGACGCGCTGGCGTGGCCGGAGGTGCTCTTCGACGG
>CALGAM010000120.1 GCA_937951935.1 uncultured Micromonospora sp.
CCATGAGGTAGTCGAGTCGTTCGACGTACGCGCGGGCCGCCTCGTTCTTCTCCGGAGGCCACACCTCCGTGAGGCGGTCGCGGTACATCTTGAGGCGCGACAGGTGGGTCGAGCTCAGCTCATACGTCTTCTTCCACTGGCTGGCCCGTTGCCAGTAGCTGTTCGTGTCCTGGTTAACCAGCTTGGCCCACATCTGTTCGATGTTCTGTTTGAGCCAGTCGGTCTTGCCGGCGTAGCCGCTGCCCCCACCCGCCTCAAGCATCAGGACACCCCCGAGTTGTCTGTGTAACCGGTCGTTGGCTCGCTACCGCTCGTCGGCGGGCTCTGGTCGCCGTCGGTCTTCGGCGGCGGGGCCACGCCGGTTCGGTCCAGCGCCCGCTCGACCTCCGTGACCCGTGCGTAGGAGAACGCGTCGGAGTTGGCGTAGTTCTGGCTGACGAGCTTGGCGGCGTTGGCGATCCGGTCCGTGCCGTCACCGACGTCCCAGACGCTGTTGGAGGTCTCCTGCTGCGCGTCCCGGTGCGCCTTCATGAAGTAGTACAGCTCGGCGAAGTCACCGGCCACCTCGGGGCGGTCGGCAAGCAGCTCCGCCTGGAGCTCCTCCATGTGCGGCACGTAGTTCTTCCGCACCTCGGCCGCGAGGCTGGCGGCGAACTCTTCCATTCGCTGTATGTCGACCTCGATGCTGCCGTAGTCCCGCAGCCAGGCAGGCCCCCGGTCTTCCTCAGGTATCAACGGATCTCCCCAGGTGCTACGTACTGCCCCCAGACGTAGGTTAGTGGGTCGGTACAACGTGGGCAGCCCCGTTCAGGGGCAGAGGTCACGACGGGGTGGTTGTCGGACAGTGCCCGGGGCCGTCGTCAGCGCGGGAGGCCGGAGATGCGCCACGCGTCGCCGCCGACGCGAGCCGGCAGGCCAGAGGCGGAGACCGTACCGGGCCGGCTGAGGCGGGCCCAGGTCGATGCGTCGGCGAGGCCGGCCGCGGTGTCCGGTCGGGGACGCAGCAGGATGGCCCCCACCAGCGCGGCCACTTCCTCCGCGGTGGGAGCGCCTCGGACCACCCGCAGGAGCGGCTCTGCCTCAGCCATGGCCCCGAGCATACGTCTGACGGTTGGCGGATGTCTCAGATGGGCGTGCCGACGGTGTGCTGCGAAACGACGTTCGGTACCGTCCATAGGTGTCCAGTGCGCCCCCACAACTGATCGGTAACCGCTATCGGCTTGTCGAGCCGCTCGGCCAGGGCGGCATGGGTCGTGTCTGGAAGGCACGCGACGAGGTGCTACACCGCGACGTCGCGATCAAGGAGTTGGTGCCGCCGCCCGGACTGACCGAGGACGAGCGCCGCGAGATGCGAGAGCGCTCGCTGCGCGAGGCGCGGGCGATCGCCCGGCTCAACCACGCGAACGTGGTCCGGGTCTTCGACGTGCTGCGGACGGATGGCGATCCGTGGATCGTGATGGAGTACGTCCCGTCCCGGTCGCTGCAGGACGTCCTCACCACTGACGGGCCGGTGTCGCCGACCCGGGCCGCCGAGATCGGCCTGGGCGTACTGGGGGCGCTGAAGGCCGCACACCGGGCCGGCGTGATGCACCGGGACGTGAAGCCCGGCAATGTTCTGCTGGGCGAGGACGGCCGGGTGGTGCTGACCGACTTCGGTCTGGCGACGGTGCCGGGGGATCCGAACGTGACCCGTACCGGGCTGGTGCTGGGGTCGCCCGCGTACATCGCCCCGGAGCGGGCCAGGGACGGCACGTTCGGTCCGGAGGCCGACCTGTGGTCGCTGGGCGCGACGCTGTACGCGGCGGTGGAGGGCCAGTCCCCGTACGCCCGGCCGTCGGCGATCGCGACGCTGGCGGCGCTGGCCACCGAGCCGCCGCCGGTGGCGCGCCGGGCCGGTCCGCTCAAGGCGGTCCTGGCCGGGCTGCTGCAGAAGGACCCGAAGCTTCGTATCAACGCCGACACCGCCGAGCGGCTGCTGCGCCGCGCCGCGGGTCGACGTGGCCGCCCCGGCCTGTCGCTGCTCGACGGCGTACGTCGGGCGAATCCGCTCGGTTCGCGCGAGTCGGGTGAGCCGCGTACCCGGATCGTGCCGTTGCCGGCTCCCCGGGCGGGCCAGGAACCACCGGCCGCGCCCACACCGGACGCCGCGGCCCTCGCGGCCGAGCCGGCGGCCGCGTCACCGCCGGCCGCGCCCGACGACGCCCCGGTGCCGGCCCCGGCCGAAACCGTGAAGCTGTCGGCGGCGGACAGCGACCTGTCGGCGCCGGAGCGGCCGGCCGAGGAGGAGAAGCCACCGGCCGACTCGTCGGCCGAGACGCCGTCGCCCGGGCCGACCCCGTCCGTCGAGCCGACGGTGCTCGTTCCGGCAGGCCGCGCGGCGGCGGAGCAGGTCACGTCGGTCCCGGCCCCGGAACCGGCCCCGGCGAGACCGGAGGCGGGGCCCACCGAGGTCATCGCGTCTCCCGCGCCGTCGGTCGGCCGGGGGGCGATCCCCGTGGCCGCGCCGGCGGGGTACGACGAGGCGCGTGCGCGCCGTGACCTGCTGACCGCGGTGACCAGCGACCGCAGGTTGTGGCTGGTCGGCGGCGTGGTCGCCCTCGTGCTGCTGATGCTCGTGGTGATCGTGCCGCTGACGCGTGGCGACTCGGGCGACGGGGGTACCGACGGCACCGACCCGGTCGCGGACGCGACCAGCCAGGCGGCGGCGCCCGCGCCGTCCGCCCAGGCGACCAGCGCGTCGCCCACGCCTTCGCCGACCACCCCTGCAGCCCAGCCGTCCGTGACCCCGACCGGCCAGCCGAACGGGCAGCTGCCGCCGGGCTGGCGCCTGCACCGGGACGAGACCGGCTTCTCCGTGCCGGTGCCGGAGGGCTGGCGGATGATCCGGGAGCGGTGGGGCAGCGGATGGGACGAGGTGCGGGTCCGCTTCCGCGATCCCAACAGCCCGAGAGCTCTCCTCATCGACCAGAACAACAGCCCGAAGCCGGACCCGGTCGCCGACTGGCAGGCCCAGGAGAAGGCCCGCAAGGGCAGGTACCGTGACTACCAGCGGGTGACGATTCGCAGCGTCGACTATTTCGACACCGCCGCCGACTGGGAGTGGATCTACACCGACAACGGCGTCCGGATGCACGTGCGTAACCGGGGCTTCGTCACGGCCAAGGACAAGGCGTACGCGATCCGCTGGGACACCCCCGCCGACGAGTGGGACGAGAACCTGGCCAACTTCCAGATCATCGCGGATGGCTTCCGGCCCGCACGGGACTGACCGGAGCAGCCCCGGCAGCCGGGTGTCGGCCGCCGTTGTGGCGGCGCGGTGTGCCGCGCGCGTCGCGGTGCGGGCTGTGCCCTGCACACCGGCGTCGACCGGGATCGCCGTTTCGTGAACTAGGCTCGCTCAGATGCCGCTGGACGCCGTGACCGAGCTCTGGGGCCGACTCGTCGGGGCGCAGCCGGATCCGCCGCCGTTGCTGGTGCTGCTGACCGGGCTGCTGGCCCTGGCCGTGGTCGTGACCCGGCTGCCGTGGCGGATCGGACGCAACGCCATCACCATCGCCCACGAGGGCGGGCACGCGCTCGCCGCGTTGCTGACCGGCCGGCGACTTCAGGGCATCCGGCTGCACTCGGACACCTCCGGGCTCACGCTCTCCGCGGGCCGACCGACCGGCCCGGGGATGGTCGTCACCCTGCTCGCCGGGTACGTCGCCCCCTCGTTGGTCGGGCTTGCCGCGGCCGCGGTACTCGCCGGCAACCGGATCACCCTCCTGCTCTGGGTGGCGGTGGCGCTGCTGCTCGCCATGCTGGTGATGATCCGAAACGTTTACGGCGTACTGTCCGTTGTGGTCACCACGGCGGTCGTGCTCGGGGTGTCGTGGAAGGCGTCGCCGCAGGTGCAGGCCGCGTTCGCGTACACCGGGGTATGGTTCCTGCTGATCGGCGGCGTCCGGCCGGTGGGTGAGCTGCAGGCGCAGCGCCGGCGCGGGCGGGCGCCGCAGTCCGACGCCGACCAGCTCGCCTGGCTGACCGGGGTGCCCGGAGCGGTCTGGGTTGGCCTCTTCGCCGTGGTCAACCTGCTGGCCCTGCTGGCCGGGGCAGCCCTGCTGGCCGGGCCGGCGCTCGACACCGTCAGCCTGCCGGGCTGACCCGTACCACCAGAGGATCCCATGCGCTACCTGATCGTCGGTGCCGGCGCGGTCGGCGGCACCATCGCCGTACGGCTGCACCAGGCCGGCCGGGACGTCGCCGTGGTGGCCCGTGGCGCCCACCTGGAGGCGATCCGGGCACACGGCCTGACCCTGCGGACCCCGGACGGCGAGTACACCGCGAAACTCCCCGCGTACGGCGATCCGGCGTCCCGCGACGCCGCGGCGGACGAGCCGACCCTCACCCCGGACACCGTGCTCGTGCTCGCCGTGAAGTCGCAGGACACCGAGGCGGCGCTGCGCAGCTGGGCCGGTCTGCCGGTGGCGGGTGGCGGTGCGGCCGCCGAGCGGCTTCCGCTGCTGACCGCCCAGAACGGGGTCGCGAACGAACCCGCCGCCGCGCGGCTGTTCGCCCGGGTCCATCCGGTCTGCGTCTGGCTGCCCGCGACCCACCTGGAGCCGGGCCGGGTGGTGGCGACCGGTCACCCGTACCTCGGCATGCTGCACCTTGGCACGTATCCGCGCGGCTCGGACGAGACGACCCGGCGGATCGCGGACGACCTCGCCGCCGCCGGTTTCCTCGCCCCGGTCCGCGACGACGTCATGCGCTGGAAGTACGGCAAGCTGCTCCGCAACCTCAACAACGCCGTCGAGGCGCTCTTCGGGCGCGTGTCCGACACCGGGCCGACACGGGAGCTGTCCGAGGCGGCACGGGCCGAGGGGGAGGCCGCGCTGCGCGCGGCCGGGATCGCGTTCACGTCGGTCGCCGAGGAGACGGCCGAGCGGGGCGACCAGGTCCGCTCGGTCCCGGTCGACGGGGCGGAGCGGCAGGGCAGTTCGACCTGGCAGAGCCTGGCCCGGTCCGCCGGCTCGGTCGAGACGGACTACCTCAACGGCGAGATCGTGCTGCTGGGCCGGGTGCACGGCGTGCCGACGCCGGTGAACGCGGCCCTGCAGCGGGCGATGCGCCGGGCGGTCCGGGAGCGGATCCCCGCCGGCGCCTTCCCCGTCGCCGACCTGGGACTCTGACCCGGCCCGCGACCGCCCGGGGCGGCGGCCCGGCCGCGGCCGGGCCGGTTGGCCACAGTGGCCCGGGCCGGTGGTCAGAGCGGGATGTTGCCGTGCTTCTTCGGCGGCAGGGTCTCGCGCTTGGTGCGTAGCATCCGCAGCGCCTGGACGATCTGGCGGCGGGTCTCGGCGGGGCGGATCACCGCGTCGACGTACCCGCGCTCGGCGGCGATGTACGGGTTGGCGAGGGTGTCCTCGTACTCCTGGATCTTCTCGGCGCGCAGCGCGGCCGGATCCTCGGCGGCGGCCAGCTCGCTGCGGTAGAGGATGTTCACCGCCCCCTGGGCGCCCATCACCGCGATCTGCGCGGTCGGCCACGCGAAGTTCAGGTCGGCGCCGAGGTGCTTGGAGCCCATGACGTCGTACGCCCCGCCGTAGGCCTTCCGGGTGATCACCGTCACCTTCGGCACGGTCGCCTCGGCGTACGCGTAGATGAGCTTGGCGCCGCGTCGGATGATCCCGTCCCACTCCTGCCCGGTGCCGGGAAGGAACCCGGGCACGTCCACGAAGGTCAGCACCGGGATGTTGAAGGCGTCGCAGGTGCGGACGAACCGGGCGGCTTTCTCCGAGGCGGCGATGTCCAGGCAGCCGGCGAAGTGCATCGGCTGGTTGGCCACCACCCCGACCGGACGTCCCTCGACGCGGCCGAAGCCGACCACGATGTTCTGCGCGTACAGCGGCTGGATCTCCAGGAACTCGCCGTCGTCGAGGACGTGCTCGATGACCTGGTGCATGTCGTACGGCTGGTTCGCCGAGTCCGGGATGAGCGTGTCCAGCTCCCGGTCGGCGTCGGTGATCTCCAGGTCGGCGACCACGTCGGTGAGGGCGGGCGGCTCGTCGAGGTTGTTCGACGGCAGGTACGACAGCAGCGTCTTGACGTACTCGATCGCGTCGGCCTCGTCGGCGGCGAGGTAGTGGGCGTTGCCGCTGCGGGTGTTGTGGGTCCGCGCCCCGCCCAGCTCCTCCATCCCGACGTCCTCGCCGGTCACCGTCTTGATCACGTCGGGACCGGTGATGAACATGTGCGAGGTCTGGTCGACCATGATGGTGAAGTCGGTCACCGCGGGGGAGTAGACCGCCCCGCCGGCGCAGGGGCCCATCACCAGCGAGATCTGCGGGATGACCCCGGAGGCGCGGACGTTGCGGAAGAAGATCTCGCCGTACAGGCCGAGGCTGACCACGCCCTCCTGGATGCGGGCGCCGCCGGAGTCGTTGATGCCGATCACCGGGCAGCCGATCTTCATCGCCAGGTCCATCACCTTGACGATCTTCTCGCCGAAGACCTCGCCCAGAGAGCCGCCGAAGACGGTGAAGTCCTGGGCGAAGACGCAGACCTTCCGGCCGTCGACCGTGCCGTAGCCGGTCACCACGCCGTCGCCGTACGGGCGGGTCTTCTCCAGGCCGAAGTTGGTCGACCGGTGTCGGGCCAGCTCGTCCAGCTCCACGAAGGAACCCGGGTCGAGGAGCATCTCGATCCGCTCGCGGGCGGTCTTCTTGCCCCGAGCGTGCTGCTTCTCCACCGCCCGGGCCGATCCGGCGTGCACCGCCTCGTTCACCCGGCGCTCCAGGTCGGCGATGCGTCCGGCGGTCGTGTGCGGGTCGGGCTCCCGGCGCGGGTCGGCTCCGGTGCTGGTCTGCTGCGCGGTCACGCCCGTGATCGTAACGATGCCCCGTACGCTGGCCTGATGCCAGGATCGCCGTACACGGATCTGGAGCGCCCGCCGCTCGACGCGGGACGGTTGCGCCGGGCCCTTGTCGTCCCCGACGGCCTCTGGACCGGGTTGGTGCTGCACACCGAGACCGGTTCGACCAACGCCGATGCGGCGGAGGCGGCCCGGTCCGGCGCGCCGGAGGGGCTCGTCGTGATCGCGGAGCGGCAGACCGCCGGTCGGGGTCGCCGCGGCCGCTCCTGGGAGTCGCCGGCACGGGCCGGGATCGCGGTCAGCGTGCTGCTGCGGCCCGGGGTGGCCGTGCCGGACCGGGACTGGCCGGCGGTGCCGGCGGCCCGGCACGGCTGGTTGCCCCTGCTGGCCGGTGTCGCGCTCGTCGAGACGGTGAGCCGACTCGCCGAGCTGCGCTGCGCCCTGAAGTGGCCCAACGACCTGCTGGTGTGGCCGCGCCCGCCGTCGTCGGAAGGCGAGGCGAAGTGTGCCGGGATCCTGGCCGAGGGGGTGACGACGGGCGGGGAGGAGCCCGCGGTGGTGCTCGGGATCGGGCTCAACGTCACGTTGCGCTCCGACGAGCTGCCGGTCAACCCCACCGGTCTGCCGGCCACCTCGCTGCGGCTGGCGGGCGCGGCGACCACCGATCGGGACCCGCTGCTGCGTGAACTGCTGCGCGGCGTCGAGCGCTGGTACGGCCGCTGGCGCGCCGCCGGCGGGGACGCCCGGGGATGCGGGCTGCACGAGGCGTACGTGCGCAACTGCGCGACCCTCGGCCGCAGGGTGCGGGTGCTGGTGCCGGCCGGGAACGACGTGGTCGGTGTTGCCACCGGGATCGACGTGGACGGTCAGCTGGTGCTCGACACCGCCGCCGGGGAGCGTCGGTTGGCGGCGGGCGACGTGCTCCACCTGCGCTGAACGGCACCGTCGACCGGGGCGGGGCGTCGCGGTGCTCGCGGTGTGGCGGTGAACCCCGACAGCGGGTCGTGCCACCGGAGGTCCGCGCGGTCCCGCCGGGGCAGCCGGCGGGTGCCTGCCGGAGCCGACGCCGCCGGGGCGGCCGACGTCCACCGGATCGGTCCCGCGGGATCGGCGTCGGGGCCGGACGTCCGCCCGACCGGCCCCGGTCAGGGGGTCGGTAAAGACTCGGTACCGGTTGCCGCCACCGCGGGCGCGCAACAGCTACGGTCACCGCGGACGTTCGTGTATGGACGAGGAGGTTGGGGTGGCGTTCCCCGAGGACGTGCTCACCTCGGATGAGCATGTCGTTGCACATCTGCACCCGCACTGGAAGGCGCTGGTCCGACCGGTGCTGGTGCTGGTCGTGGCGGTCGCGGCCGTGGTGGCCGGTTTCGTGTTCCTGCCGTCGGACGGCCTGGGCGCGATCGCCCGGTACGTCGTCGTGGCGCTCGCGCTGGTCGCGGTGCTGGTCTTCAGCGCCTGGCCGTACCTGGTCTGGCGTACCACCCACTACCTGTTCACCAACGAGCGGGTGCTGCTGCAGAAGGGCGTCTTCTCGCGCGACCGCCGGGACATCCCGTTGAGCCGGGTCAACGACCACTCGATGAGCCAGCGGTTCATCGAGCGCCTGTTCGGCTGCGGCACGCTGACGATCGAGTCGGCCGGCGAGCGGGGCCAGTCGGTGCTGGTCGACGTCCCGAACGTGGAGAAGATCCAGACGACCCTGTACGAACTGGTCGAGGCGCTGCACGACAAGCACTCGCTGGGTGACGGCGAGATGCGCGAGATACTCGCGGACATGGTGGAGGGCAAGCCGCTGCGCGAGCAGCAGGCCCGGTAACGGAGGCCGGGTAACGGGAGGCCACCAGGCGGACACCGGCCGGGCGGTGGGTCAGGGCCACGCACCGGCCGGCCCGCGCGGGGCCGGGTCGTCCGCCGGGCCGCACCTCGTCGTCCTCCGGCGGCTCGTGCCGGCCGCCGCGCCGCAGGTCGAGGCCGGCATCGGGTCGGGGCGTGCCGGCGTCGGGCGAGCCGTGCCGTGGTTGCCGGATCGGCCGGGTCGCCGTCGTCGACCCTGGCGGGCCGCTTCTCCAGCCGGTCGGATCAGCGAACCGGCGGCCGGGCGGTCGCCTTCAGGTCCGCGACGTCCAGCTCGGTGGCCAACTCCGTCTCCAGCTCGGCGTCGAGGGTCTGGGCGGGTTCGGCGACCGGGTCCAGTGCGGTGAGCTCCTCGCCGTCCCGGCGGGTGGCGGCCTGGTTCGGAGCGTCCGTTCCGCCGGTCGACGTCGCCGTGGGAGGCGGCGCAACCGTGTGGTCGGGGGAGTCGGCACCCGGCACCGACCGGCGGAACACGAACGTGCGGTACGTCCAGAACCGGAAGATCGTGGCGAGCGCCACACCTATCGTCTTCGCCACGTTCAGCGCCAGCAGGCTCCTGAACTCGAGCCCGTACTTGGCCAGGGCCAGCACCCCCAGCTCGATGGCCAGACCGGTGGCGTTGAACAGGAAGAACAGGATGGTCTCCCGGTGTATCGCCGACTTCGGCCGGTCCCGGTACGTCCAGTGCCGGTTCATGAGGTAGGAGGTGCAGGTGGCGACGATGGTCGCCACGACGTTCGCCTTCAGCTGCCCGTCGGCGAAGACGGTGAGCACGAGCGCGTTGAAGACCGCGTAGTTGACGACGGAGTTGATGCCTCCCACGGCACCGAACTTCAGTGCCTCCCGGAGGAACCGCTGCCAGCGTTCGGGCAACATCCGGACGAAACGCATTCGAACACCTTAGGGCAGTCAGCTGGGCCGGTCTCGCCGGCTGTTCGGGGCAGGTCGTGGCAGATGGCAGATGGTGGGTTACGGACTCCGGTGTCCCTCGGTGATTATCTCTGGGGCGTCGGAGGCGGCCGGACCGACGAAGACGAACCGCCGGTACGACCAGAAGCGGAAGAACGTCCCCAGAGCCGCGCCGACGACGTTGCCCGCGATGTTGTCGGCCACCAGGGACTTGAACACGCTCGGCCAGAGGCTGCCCAACCCGTAGTGGCTGACGGCAAGGCAGGCCAGCCCGATTCCCAGGCCGACCGCGTTGAAGAAGAAGTAGAGGGAGTACTCCCGGGCCATGCCGGAGCGCTCCCGGTGCCGCCAGGTCCAGAACCGGTTGCCGACGAAGGCGACCGTGGCGGCGGCCACGGTGGAGAAGGTCTTCGCCGTCAGTGTCTCCCAGCCGAGGCTCGCCTTGGCGAGGTTGAAGAAGGCGAAGTCGACCGCGAAGGCGATCGCCCCCACCGTCCCGAACTTGCCCAACTCATGAACAAGATGGCCGAAACGGTCCCACAGGTGGAGAAGGAGGCCGCGCCGGGTGCCCGGGGATGAGGGCTGTTCGCCGGTGGCGGTGGAGGACACGGGTCTGAGCCTACCGGTTGCCGGGCGCGGCCACGTCCCCACCGGCCGACTGCCGTCGCATCGCGCCCAAAGAGCCGAACGGTCGGGGTGGCCCGGTCCCGTCACACCGGGCCGGGCCCGGGCGGCTGCCCGCCCACACCCGCGGCGGCGTCGCCGCCCCCGTCGCGCCGGTACGGCTGGGACGTCCGGGATTGTCGGGGCTGTCGGAGAAGATGTGCGAACCGTGACAGGATGAAATGTCCTGGAAAGACCTGCGCGAATCTGCGCGTGGGAGCGAGTGAAGCAGCGGCTGTCACGCACCGCGGTCGCGTGTCGAGCAGTTCTTCACGTCAGTCTGGCTGTCCCGAACGGCTGATCGGTTTACGCTGACGGAAATTCCATGCTTTCACCGGCGGCGCCGTCGCCGGCTCGTTCGGCACCGCACGATCGGTGAACGGTCAGCGTCGACCAAAAGGAGAACTGCCATGGCCGCTCCGGCTACCATCCGGGGTCTCGATCAGGCTCCGACCCGCCACTCGAAACTACTCGACTGGGTCAAAGAGGTCGCCGAACTGACCACTCCCGACCAGGTCGTCTGGGTGGACGGCTCCGACGCCGAATGGCGACGTCTCACCGACGAACTGGTCGAGGCCGGCACTCTGGTACGGCTGAACCCGGACCGTAAGCCCAACTCCTTCTGGGGACGTACCGATCCCTCTGATGTGGCGCGGGCCGAGGATCGTACCTTCATCTGCTCGGTGAACGAGGCCGACGCCGGGCCGACCAACAACTGGATGGCGCCGGCCGAGATGAAGCGTATCCTCACCGACCTCTACCGCGGGGCGATGCGCGGGCGCACCATGTACGTCATCCCGTTCTGCATGGGACCACTCGAGGCGAAGAAACCCATGTTCGGGGTGGAGATCACCGACAGCCCGTACGTGGTGGTGTCCATGCGCATCATGACGCGGATGGGGGCCAAGGTGCTCGCCGGCATGGGGGAGGACGCCGACTTCGTCCGTTGCCTGCACTCGGTGGGCGCCCCGCTCGAGCCGGGGCAGCCGGACGTCCCCTGGCCCTGCAACGACACCAAGTACATCTCCCACTTCCCGGAGACCCGGGAGATCTGGTCGTTCGGCTCCGGGTACGGCGGGAACTCCCTGCTCGGGAAGAAGTGCTACTCGCTGCGGATCGCCAGCGTGATGGCCCGCGACGAAGGCTGGCTCGCCGAGCACATGCTGATCATCAAGGTCACCTCCCCCGAGGGACGGGTGCACTACATCGCCGGTGCCTTCCCGTCGGCCTGCGGGAAGACCAACCTCGCCATGCTGGAGCCGAGCCTGCCCGGCTGGAAGGTCGAGACCATCGGCGACGACATCGCCTGGATGCGCTTCGGCTCCGATGGCCGCCTCTACGCGCTCAACCCCGAGTACGGGCTGTTCGGGGTCGCGCCCGGCACGGGGTGGAAGACGAACGCCAACGCGATGCGCACCATCGACCGGGGTAACTCCATCTTCACCAACGTCGGGCTGACCGACGACGGCGACGTCTGGTGGGAGGGGATGGGTGAGCCACCGGCCCACCTCACCGACTGGAAGGGCCGCGACTGGACGCCGGAGAGCGGGGAACCCTCCTCGCACGCCAACAGCCGGTTCTGTACCCCGATCCAACAGTGTCCGATCCTCGCCGAGGAGTTCGACGACCCCAACGGCGTACCGATCGACGCGATCCTCTTCGGCGGCCGGCGCAAGGACACCATTCCCCTGGTCACCGAGGCACGCAACTGGGTGCACGGGGTCTACCTGGGGGCGACCCTCTCCTCGGAGACCACGGCGGCGGCCTCGGGCGAGGTCGGCGTGGTCCGTCGCGATCCGATGGCGATGTTGCCCTTCATCGGCTACCACGCCGGTGACTACTTCCGGCACTGGATCGAGATGGGCAAGGGCGCCAACGGCGGCGAGTCGAAGCTACCCAAGATCTACTACGTCAACTGGTTCCGCAAGAACGCCGCCGGCGACTACATCTGGCCCGGGTACGGGGAGAACGCCCGGGTGCTCAAGTGGATCGTCGAGCGGATCGAGGGGCGGGCCGAGGCGGTCGAGACCCCGATCGGTTTCGTTCCCGCCCCGGGTGCCCTCGACGTCGAGGGGCTCGACATCAGCCCGGAGGACCTGCGCATCGCCACCCGGGTCGACGTCGAGGAGTGGCGCCAGGAACTACCCCGGATCAGCGAGTGGTTCGAGAGGTTCGGCGACCGGCTGCCGGGGGTTCTCTGGGCCGAGCTGGACGCGCTGCGGGCACGCCTCGACGAGGAGGCGGCCAGACGGTGACGGGCCGACCGTGACGGGGCGCGGTCGCCGAGCCCGGCGGTAGCGGAGATCCGGCCGCCGGGCGCGCCGGCGGTGGCCCGTACCGGGCATCATCGTCGGCATGACGACGACGGCCGCCGGTACGAGCACGAAGCGGCCGCCCGCCGTCCGCGTGCTGCTCTGGTTGCTGGTCGCGACCGCCGCGGCCACCGTCGTGGTCGACGTCCTCAACTGGCGGTACGCCCCGGACCGGGGCGTCGGGCTCGTGGTGCGGACCGGCTGGGCGCTGCTGCGGTCACTCGGGTTCCTGCTGCTGATCTGGCACGTGCGGCGCGGGCGGGCCGCGGCCCGCCCGCTCGGGCTGATCCTCGCCGTGACCACCGTTTTCGCGGTGGGACGGCTGATCGTGCCCCGGGTCGGGGTGCCACCGGCGCCCGGGCTGCTCGGCTTCGCCGTCCTGGCCGCGCTCTGTGCGGCGGTGGTCTGGCTGCTCTACCGTTCGCCGGCGGTACGGGCCCACCTGGTGCGGCACCCCAACCGGCTCGTCCTCCACCGCCGGGGCATCGCCTGGCGGGAGGCCGCCCCGCGTCGGCCCATGGTCACCGGTTGGCTGCTCACCGCCCGGGTCGCCGCGCTGACGTACGGGCCGCTGAGCCTGGTGCCCTGCCTGGTGGCAATCGGCACGATTCTCGACGGGCGGCTGCTCGTCGCGCCTACCGTGGTGCTGTGGTTCGTCGTCGGCGTCGCGGTCAACTACGCGGTGCTGTTCGTCAGCTTCTTCCTGCTCCGGGGCCGTCGGTGGGCCGCCGGTCTGCTGGTGCTGCTCACCGCCCTGGTGCTTCTGGTCGACCTGCCGCTGTGCTGGCTGCTGCTCGGCCTCGACGGCCTGGTCCGGGACGGTGCGCCGCTGCTGGTGGCCGCCGCGACGACCCTGTACGCGCTGCGCCGCGCCGCCCGGGTCGGCGGGACGGAGGACCGGCGGGCGGACGGTGCGGCGGCGGCCGCCGGTGTGCCGGTGACCGCCCCGCCGGGGTGAGGTGAGCGTCGGCCGTGGAGACCGTCGACGTGGCGGTGGTCGGCGCGGGGCCGGCAGGCGCCTGCGCCGCGCTGGCGGCCCGCCGGCTCGGCGCGGACGTGCTCCTGCTGGACCGCGCCGACTTCCCGCGGGACAAGGCCTGCGGGGACGGCATCGCCGCGCACGCCCTCGACGTCCTGGCCGGCCTCGGCGTGCCGGACGCGGTCGCCGGCTACCGTCCGGTGTCCGCGCTGCGGCTGGTGGCGCCCGGCGGCAACCAGGTGGCGCGCCCGCTGCCTCGCCCGGCGTACACGGTGCCCCGTACGGTCTTCGACGCCCGGCTGGTGGCGGCGGCGCTGGCGGCCGGCGCCGGGCTGCGCCGGCACAGGGTACGCCGGGTCGAGGTCACCGGCGATCGGGTGGTGCTCGACGACGTTGTCGCTGCTCGGGCCGTGGTCGGGGCCGACGGCGCCGGTTCGGTGGTCCGCCGCGCCCTCGGGCAGGGCGCCAACCCGCGGGGGCACGTGGCGCTGGCGATCCGGGGCTACGCCCCGGCTCCGGCGGGCCTGGCCGAGCAGCGCATCGTCACCTCGGCCGCGCACTGGCCAGGCTACGCCTGGGCGTTTCCCATCGGTGACGGCCGGGCCAACGTCGGGTACGGGGAGGTGCTGACCGGGCGGCCGCTGCGCCGCGGCGACCTGCTCGACCGGCTCGCCGCCCTGCTTCCCGGCGTCGACCCCGGCACGGTCACCGGGGTGCGGGCGCACCACCTGCCGCTGTCGACCCGCCGGCCGGTGCCGGGGCGGGGTCGGGTCGTCCTCGCCGGAGACGCGCTGTCGCTGGTCAATCCCTTCACCGGCGAGGGGATCTTCTATGCGGTCCTGTCCGGTGCCCTCGCCGGGGCGGCCGCCGCCGGCTCGCCGCACGCCGCGGCCGACCGTTACGCCGCCGCGTTGCGCCGCCGGCTGGGCCGGCACCTGCGGCACAGTTCGGCCGTGGCCGGGCTGGCCCGGTGGCGGCCGGTCGTCGACGCGGTGGTCGGGGCCGCCGCCCGGGACGCCCGGGTGTTCCGGACCCTGGTCGAACTGGGGCTCGGTGACGGCCGACTGGACCTGCGCACGGTGGCCGGGATGGTCGCCGCCGCGCCGGGCGTCCTCCGGCCGTACTTCCGCTGACGACTCTGATCGGTACGCTGCAGGGGATGAGCCTGCGCGACCTGATTTACTCCGTGTACGAGCGGCGTCTGACGGCGAAGCTCGCGGGTAAGCCCATACCGCGACATGTCGGGGTGATGTGCGACGGCAACCGGCGGTGGGCCCGGGAGATGGGCTTCGTCGACCCGAACGACGGGCACCGGGTTGGCGCGGCCAAGATCAAGGAAGTGCTCGGGTGGTGCGACCAGGCCGGAATCGGGCACGTCACGCTCTATCTGCTCGCCACCGACAACCTGCGCCGCCCGGCCAGCGAGTTGGATCCGTTGATGCAGATCATCGAGGATCTCGTCGTCGAGCTGGCCGAGGAGGGCAACCCCTGGCGGTTGCGGATGGTCGGGGCGCTCGACCTGCTGCCGGCGCAGACCGCCGCGGCGTTGAAGGCGGCCGAGGAGCGGACCCGGGACCGGACCGGCGGGGCCCAGGTCAACGCGGCGGTCGGATACGGCGGTCGGCGGGAGATCGCCGACGCGGTCCGGTCGCTGCTGTGGGAGTTCGCGGCCGCCGGCGGGACCATCGAGGAACTCGCCGAGATCCTCGACGTGGAGCACATCGCCAAACACCTCTACACCCGGGGACAGCCCGACCCGGACCTGGTCATCCGGACCAGCGGCGAGCAGCGCCTCTCCGGCTTCCTGCTCTGGCAGTCGGCGCACTCCGAGTTCTACTTCTGCGAGGTCAACTGGCCGGACTTCCGCCGCATCGACTTCCTCCGGGCCCTGCGCTCGTACGCCAACCGCCAGCGTCGGTACGGCCAGTAGCGTTCTCGCGTCGCACCAGCCCGCCGGCCGGGCCCGACGGGCTCGGTGCCGCGCGCCGCCGACGCCTGCCCCGGCCTAGCCGAGCCGGTGCAGCGCCTCGGTGAGGAAGTCGCCCAGCGCCTCGGGGGACTCGACGGTCAGATCGGCCGCGCTGGAGACCTCGTCGCCGGTCTCCGGGTTGGCCACGGCGACACAGACTCCGAAGAAGTCCGGGTCGGCGGCCTCCCGGGCCCGGAGCGCGGCGAAGGCTCTCAGGTCCGACACGTCGTCGCCGAAGTACCAGGCGCATCCGGCGGAGCGGACCGCCTCGCCGATGACCATGCCCTTGTCCCGGTCGACCGGTGGCTTGAGTTCGAGCACCATCCGCCCGACCTGCAGCCGCAGGCCGAGCCGGTCGGCCTGCTCCCGGCCCCACCGCTCGATCTGGCGGGCCAGTTGCGGGGCGGTGCGGTAGTGCAGAGCGACGGAGAGCCGCTTGTACTCCACCAGCGTCCCGTCCGGCAGCTCGTCCCGCGCCCGATCGGCCAGCCCGGCCATGGTCGGAACCCAGGGCAGGGCCGCCTCCTCGGTGACCGTCTCGCCCGAGGCGAGCAGGTGTTCCAGACCGTAGAGCCCGTAGATGTCGACCCCGTCGAGGCTGGCGAGCCGGTCCCGGAGAAACTCGACCGGTCGGGCCGAGACGATGGCCACCCGCCGCACCACCGCGGTGAGGGCATTGATGGCCGCCAGTGCCTTCGGCGCGGGTTCCACCGCCGTGGGATCGTCCTGCACCGGCGCCAGGGTGCCGTCGAAGTCGAAGAAGAGGAGACAGCGGTCAAGGCGGTCGGCAGTGACCCGCCATGCCTGCTCAGCAGTCAGGGAACGGGTCGGGGGACCCTGCCCCGCATTGATCGGCCGCACGCGCGTCAGCGTACCTCGGAGCGCCGCCGCTGCAGATGTCGAAATGAAAAGCTTTCGGTGGGTGTCGGTTGGTGACCCGTTACGGTGGGTGACTAGTCCTCGCCGCCGATCATCGTTCGGCGTCCGCGCGTCCTCGACCCGATCGGCACGACCCCGGACTCCTGCGCCCGACTCAGCAGATAGCCCTCGACGAACGCGGTGTTGGGGTCGTCGGCCTTGCGGTCCAGTTCGTCGAGCCGGGCGACGAGGAAGTCGGTGAGCGCCGTGATCCGCGTGTCGAGCCGCTCGTGAAGGCCGGCGACGACGGCCAGGACGGTCGCGGTGCCGGCGACCGTCAGGGCGAGAACGTTGACGAGCAGCGGCGCGGGGCCGCCGTCACGGACGGTGCCGGCCACGACGTTCATGGTCACGAACAGGGTCAGGGACACCGCCGCGACCACCACGGCCAACCACTTCAGGGTCATGGCTCGACCCCTCCTTCTGTCCCGCAGGGCTGGGTTCGGCCTTGTCCCGTCCCCCGCCGACGACGAGCCCAAGCAGTACGAAGAGGCACGTTAGCGCGACTGTTTGGTCACCGGAGGTGGTTGGATGGGTGGCATGCGCAAAGTTGCACCATATGAGTAACTAGCCCGCGCGCTTCCGTCCCCTCCGGGTCTCCACCGGCAGGGGTGGACGGTACGCGAGGTAGCGGATCGTCTCTCGAATGTGGAACTTCTCCGCGTCGGAGACGTTGGGATCGACGAGCCGACGCAGCAGCGCCTCGACGTCCGGGTCCATCGGCGGCGCACTGGGCGCCGGGCGGGAGGATGCCGTCCGATCCCATCCCAGGACGCCGAACGCCACGCTCGGGTCCAGACCGAGGCCCTCGCAGAAGGCGACGACACGTTGGGGTTCGGGGTCGCTGGCCCACTCGCCACGGACCCAGCGGTTGATGGTCTGGCGGGACACCCCGGTACGGCGCGAAACCTCGGTACCCGTCCACGCGCGCGTGGTGCGGGCGTCTTCCAGTGCCTTGCGTACGAATGCGGCGAAGGCGATCTTCCGTCCCTGAGCGCGATCCGACACCTGACGACGGTACGACCAGTTGCCCGGCTTCGGGGGGTCCGAGCGGGCTTTGTAATGCATGCGTGACAACTGTTCGCGTTTTCGTCGTGCCCCGGCGTGGCTTGTGTCGAGGGGTA
>CALGAM010000121.1 GCA_937951935.1 uncultured Micromonospora sp.
ACCGCGCTGACGCCGGGGCCGTAGAACTCGACGAACTTGCCGACCACGCCGTGCTTGCGCAGCATCTCGGTGATGGTCAGCACCAGGTCGGTGGCGGTGGTGCCGGGCGGCATCTCGCCGCTGAGCTTGAACCCGACGACGCGGGGGATCAGCATGCTGACCGGCTGGCCGAGCATCGCCGCCTCGGCCTCGATGCCGCCGACGCCCCAGCCCAGCACACCGAGGCCGTTGACCATCGTCGTGTGCGAGTCGGTGCCGACCACCGTGTCCGGGTACGCCTGCCCGTTGCGCTCCATGACCGTCCGGGCCAGGTACTCGATGTTCACCTGGTGCACGATGCCGGTGCCGGGCGGGACGACCTTGAACTCGTTGAACGCGGTCTGGCCCCAGCGGAGGAACTGGTAGCGCTCCTTGTTGCGGGCGTACTCCAGTTCGACGTTACGGACGAAGGCGTCCTCGCGTCCGAAGAGGTCGGCGATGACGGAGTGGTCGATGACCAGCTCGGCCGGGGCGAGCGGGTTGACCTTGGTCGGGTCGCCGCCGAGGTCGCGGACCGCCTCCCGCATGGTGGCGAGGTCGACCACGCAGGGCACGCCGGTGAAGTCCTGCATCAGCACCCGGGCCGGGGTGAACTGGATCTCCACGCTCGGCTCGGCGGTCGGGTCCCAGCCCCCGAGCTGCCGGATGTGGTCGGCGGTGATGTTCACGCCGTCCTCGGTCCGCAGCAGGTTCTCCAGGAGGATCTTGAGGCTGTACGGCAGGCGTTCGTGCCCGGCCACCGTGCTGATCCTGAAAATCTCGTAGCTCGCGTCTCCGACGCGCAGCTGGCTCTTCGCACCGAAGGTGTCGAGGCTCGCCACGTCGTACTCCTTCACGCTGTCGTCGTCCCGGCGTGCACCGGGTCCCGCCCGGGGCTCGTCCGGCCGGCCCTGTGACCGGCGGGCGGGCGGACGTTCCTGAGCAAGTCTTTCCTACCCGCCGAAGGGTCACCCGGCTCAGGTCACCCTTACCACGGTTCCAATAAACCGTACGTCCGTCTTGCTAGTGGCGCAAGCCCGCGCCCCGGGGCGTCGCCCCGGCCGTCGGCCGGGTACGCCGAGGTGGGCGTGGCCCGGCCGACGCCACCGGACCGCGTCCGACGTGGAGGGTGCGGCCGTGCCGGATCGGGCGATCCCGGTCACCACCAACAGCCCGGTCAATCATGTCGGGACGTCGGTGTCGGCGGGAACCAGCCGCCGCTAGCGTGGCACGCCGAACTCGGCCGCTCACCATGCGACACGGACACCGCCGTCGACGGGCGCGCGCACGACCCTCCGGTACGCGCCGGGTCCGGGATGTTCGATACGGTCAGCGGGTACGGCGTCGCCAGCCTCAGCCACCGCCGATCAGAGATGGAGAACGGGGTGTTGCGTACCATCGCCCACCTGGACGGCACGCCCTTCCCGTGCCCCACCCAGCCCGCCCGGCGCCGGCCGCGGGGACGTACCCCGCGCCCGAGCGGTCGAGGGCCCGGGGAAACGGGTGACGGTCCACGCGGTACGGCCTCCCGTGCCGCGGCGGTCGCGACCACCGGCCGGTCGGCGGGGCAGTCGACCGGGCGGCGGCCGGGCGGGCACCACCCCGGGTGGTGCCCACGCGGTGGCGGATGCGCGCCGGCCCGTGGGGCGCGGCTCGGCGACGGGATCGCGGTGTGGGTTCCAGCCCGGTGAACGGTCGGTCCTCCTCCCGTCTGCGGCTCGTGGCCGCCGCCCCCTGGATCGTCGTCATGGCCGGCGTACTGGTGATGATCGTGCTGATGGTCGTCGCCGCCGGGTACCTCGCCGGCGACCGTCCCCCGGTCGGTCAACCCGACCCGCAGTGGCCGTTCGGCCCCGGCAACACGTCCTCGCCACCACCGGTCGCCGAGGCGTCGCCGAGCTCGAGCCGGCCCGCCGGCAACCTGGGCCGTTCGTTCCAGAGCACGGCGCGGCCGGTCGACCCGACCAGCCCGACCGGCCCGGCCGCCACGTCGTCCCCGCCGGGTCCGCCGCGTTCCGGCACCCCGACGGCGCGTCCGTCGGCCAGCTCCGTCCCGCCCCAGGGCCAGTGGGCCGGGCTGAGCGCCCAGTACCAGGTGGTCAACAACTGGCCGGGCTCGTTCATCGCCGAGGTGCGGGTCCGCAACGCGACGCCGACCCACGTGCCGTGGACCGTCGAGCTGCGGTTCTCCTCGAACGCCGAACGACTGCTGTCGTACTGGGCGGAGGGGGCACCGCAGCCGCTGCTGCACCGTCCCGGTGCGGGTTACGTCTTCACCGGCAGGGAGCCGCTGTCGGCCGGCGCCACGCTGCGCCTGCGTGTCCACCTCATGGGTGACGGCCGGACCGACCGCCCCACCGTCTGCACGGTGAACGGCGTGCCCTGCACCCTCGGCTGAGGGTCGGTCCCACACCGACCGGGTCCCCGGCCTCACCGCCCACCCCGGCGGCGTACCGACCCGTTCGCGGCGGTCGTCGGGTGTGCCGACTCACTCGCGGCGCCGGCTGGGCACGCCGCGCCGCGCGCCGTCCGGCCACAGCACGGTGACCGGAATCCTGCGCTCGCGGGCGACACGTACCACGTCCGCGGTGTCCCCGATGTCCACCGACGGGGTGCCGTCCCACACCGCGATCAGCCGCTCGCACCGGTTGAGCAGCTCCATGCTCGCGGCGAGGTACGCCTGGCGGTTGGAACGCGGGAACGGCATGACCGACACGACCGTCGCCCGGTCGAGCAACTCGTCGAAAGCAGCCAGATTGTCCTGGTTCACCGCCCGCTCGCGGTAGTCGACGGCGGGGATCACCACCTCGTACGTCCCGTCGAGCGCGAGCACGGCCCGAGCGAACAACTGGTCGGCGCCGTCGGCGAGGCAGGTGATCCCGTGCAGCCCGGGGCCGGCGTACGGCTGCAGCTCCTCGGCGAGCCGGGCGTAGACGAGTTCCGCCGTCCCGTCGGCGAGCAGCACGTGGCCGGTGATCCCAATCCTCGGCATGACGCACCATCCGTTCCTCGTCACGCGCGACCGACCCGGACGATCCGGAAACCGGCGTCGGCGAGGATGCCCGGCAGTTCGCGGACGGCCTCGTGGTTGCGCTCGCGCATATCCTCGCGCAGACGTTCCCAGCTCAGCATCGCCGGGTGCAGCCGGCGGGCGTCGTCCCGGTCGGGGGCGTAGCGCCAGCCGTCCGCCCACCGCTCGGCCAGCCACCGCTGGTGTTCCATGATCGCCAGCCGTTCGATCTCCGGCTCCTCCAGCGCGTGCTCCTCGCCGGGACCGACCCGCGGGGAGAGGGCGCATCCGAGTTCGCGCAGTTTCCGCCCGATGTCCCTGGCCTGCTCCCGGTTGGCCCGGCGCAGCGACTCCGGCAGCCTCTCCCACGGCACCAACGACGGGCTGCTGCCCGGGGCGTCCCCGCGCCGCCAGCGGGCGAGCACGTAACACTCGTGGATCACCCGCGCCAGCCGTTCGACCAGGTCGTCACCGATCAGCGCGGGGTCACACGCGGCGTGCACCACGCCGTACAGCCGCAGAGCCCCGGAGAGATCGTCGAGGATGCCGTCGTCGGTCCCGCTGCCGAACGCCTCCCGCAGGTTCGCCAACCGGTCGAGCCGGACCACCACCGAGCCGGGGCCGCCGTGCCAGAGCTGCTCGGCGGTCAGCGCCGTCTTGAGTGCCCGCTCCTCGTCGTCGTAGCAGATGAAGACCCGGTCCGGCGGCAGGGGGAAGCCCGACCGGGGTAGCTGCCGGAGCGCCTCGGTGAGCCCACCGTCCAGTGGCGTGATCCGGCAGACCCGGGACAGGAACGGGTACCGCTGACTCAGCTCGGCGGCGATCTCGGTGGCGGCCTCGTCGACCAGGGCGAGCGGAACGAGCCGGTCGCCCTGCGGGTCGCGCACCCGCCACCGGCGGGCCAGCTCCACCAACACCGCGCGGCCGAACGCGGTACCACCGAGGATCACGACCCGGGGCGGCCGACCGCCCACCGCGGTCAGCGGTTCCTCGGTGAGCAGTTTCCGGGCGGCCAGGTCGTCGACGTTGAAGAAGTCGAGGCGCGCCCCGGTCTGTCGGGGCAGGCCGAGGTACCGGGCCTGCAGCGCCAGGCAGAGCTCGGGGTCGCCGACCTGGGCGTAGATGGCCAGCGGCGCGCGGCCGTGCCGGGCGGCGGCGAGCCCGATCGCGGTGTTGGTGGCGCTGTCGTCGGTGCAGGCGTAGACGGCCCGGGCCCGGGCGATGCCGGCGCCGCGGAGCACGTTCGGGTCGCGGGCGGCCCGGGCCACGCCGTCGGAGGTCCTGACGTCGTCGGAGCGTATCGTCACCACCCGGTGACCGGCGGCCCGCAGGCGTCGGGTCAGGGTGTCGGCCACCAGACCGTCACCACAGACGATGACGTGTCCGCGGGAGTTGCGGTCCCGCAGCCGTCGCAGCTCGGTGGCGAAGAGCAGCCGGCACGCCTCGGCGACGGCGTACCCGGTGACCGCCGGGGCGAGGAAGCGTGCCAGGTCGAGCGACGGCGGGAACGGACCGCCGTCGTCGAGCGGCGGCGAGCCGAGCACGAAGAGCTGCAGGTCGTAGTAGACGAGGTCGAGTGGGCCCGCGTCCGGCCCCAGATACGCCGCGAGTCCGAGGTAGCCGCTGACGAACGCGACCACCCCGGAAACCACGAACAGGAACCGGAGCAGGCTCTTGGTGGGAGCGCGAGGCGGCTCTCCGAGGGCGTTTCCGGACACACCGCCTCCCCAGCACCACGGGATGGTAACGCAGCGCTATCGTAGCGTTGCGGGTTACCGGTAGCGACCCCACGAACGCCTGCCGCCCGCCGGGAGCGGCCGGCGCGGCTCAGCCGGGCAGGCGCGGCCCGGCGGCGCGCTGGGCCTCCAGCCACGCCTCCACCTCGTCGGCACGCCGCGGCAACCCCGCGGACAGATTCACCGCGCCCTGCGCCGTGACCAGCACGTCGTCCTCGATCCGGATCCCGATACCCCGCAACTCGGCCGGGACCAGCTCGTCCTCGGGCTGGAAGTAGAGCCCGGGCTCGACCGTCAGCACGTAGCCCTCGCCCAGGGTGCCGTCGCGGTAGCGCTCCTTGCGGGCGTTCGCGCAGTCGTGTACGTCGATGCCGAGCATGTGCCCGAAGCCGTGCAGGGTCCAGCGGCGGTAGAGCATCGACTGCTCGTCCATCGCCTCGTCGACGCTGACCGGCAGCAGTCCCAGGTCGGCCAGGCCCTCGGCGAGCACCCGCATGCAGGTGCGGTGGACGTCCCGGAACGCCACCCCGGGGCGGATGGCGTCGATGCCGGCCTGCTGCGACGCGTAGACGATCTCGTAGACCTGCCGTTGCAGGGCGGTGAAGGTGCCGGAGACCGGGAGCACCCGGGTCACGTCCGCCGTGTAGAGGTTCCGCCCCTCCACACCCATGTCCATCAGCAGGAGCTCGCCCGGTCGGGTGTGGCCGTTGTTGTGGTGCCAGTGCAGGATCGTGGCGTGCGCGCCGGCGCCGACGATCGAGCTGTAGCCGACGTCGTTGCCGTCGTGCCGGGCGCGCAGTCCGAAGACGCCCTCCAGCAGCCGTTCGGAGACCGGCCGGTCGGCGGGAAGGACCCGCGCGACGTCCTCGAAGCCGCGGACCGTGGCGTCGATCGCCTCCTGGAGCTGGGCGATCTCCCACTCGTCCTTGACCAGCTTCTGCTCGGACAGCACCGCGGCGAGCTCCCGATCCCGGCCGAGCGCGGACGCGTCGGCGGCGCCGCCGGAGGGTCGGGGCTCGTACGGCAGGATCGCGGCGTCGACCGACGGGTCCAGACCACGGAGCACCCGGGTCCGCCCCGGGGCACAGCCGGCCAGGGCGTCGGCCAGTTCGGCCAGCGGGGCGGTCTCGATGCCGAGCTCGGTCGACTTCTCGGCCAGGGTGTGCCGGCGACCCACCCAGAGCTCGCCGTCCCGGCTCCGGAAGAACTCGTCACTCTCGCGGGACGACCGGGGCCGCATGTACAGCACCGCGTCGTGGCCGGAGCCGTTGGGGTGCATGACCAGGACGCTGTCGGGGTCGTGGTCACCGGTCAGGTAGAAGAAGTCGCTGCCGGGCCGGAACCGGTACGAGGTGTCGTTGGCCCGTACCCGCTCCCGACCGGTCGGGATCACCAGGGTCTCGCCGGGGAACGCCGCGGAGAGGGCGGCCCGGCGCTTGGCGTAGTTGGGCACCTCGGGGCGCGGGGTGACCGGCAGTTCGGTGTCCCGCCACCCCTGTCGCATGAAGGCGAGGAACCTCTCCGGAAAGTCCGGGTCGTGTGACTCGGTCCTGGCCGTCCCGACCCGCGCCGACCCGGTCTGCGCCGGCTCCGCCGTGGTGTCGGTCCGCTCCTCTGACATCGCCGCTCCTCCCTCGCGTCGTCCCGGTGATCCCGGTCTGCTGACGTTCCCGGTCCCGGTGAGCCGGTCCCGTCCGCGCCGCCGGTGTGGATCAACCCGTCGGGCCTGTAGCGACCGTACCGCGTCGACGCCGTGGCGGCAGCCCGGCATCACCCATGTTTCCGGCTGCCGCTGGTGCCGGCACGCCGTCGGGATCGGCGTGGAAAGATGACCGCCATGTGCGGACTCCTGGCCTTCTTCAGCGCGCACGGCACCGCCGGCGCACACCGAGACGCCATCGCCGGCGCATTGGAATGCCTGCACCACCGGGGACCGGACGAGACCGGGGTGGAGGTGATCTCGACCCCGGACGGGTACAGCGACGCCGTGTTCGCGCACAAGCGTCTGTCGATCATCGACGTGGCGCTCAGCCACGAGCCGCTTCCGTACGCCAACGGCCGTTACCTGCTGACCTTCAACGGCGAGATCTACAACTACCTGGAGTTGCGTGAGGAGCTGGCCCGGGACTTCGGCGCCCAGTTCGCCACCCAGGGCGACGGCGAGGTGATCGTCGCCGGCTTCCACTACTGGGGCGAGCAGGTCCTCACCCGGCTGCGCGGCATGTTCGCGTTCGTGATCTGGGACCGGCACCTGCGCCGGGCCTTCGGTGCCCGGGACTACTTCGGCATCAAGCCGCTGTACTACCTGCAGACGCCGGACGGGCTCTACCTGGCGTCGGAGAAGAAGGCGTTGCTGCCGTTCGCACCCTCGGCGCAGCAGGGCGACGCGGGTGTGGACAGCGCCAACCTGTCGCACTACCTGACCCTGCAGTACGTCCCGGAGCCGGGCACGCTGCACCGGGGGATCAGCCGGATCGGCTCGGGTGAGTACCTGACCTGGTCGCCCGGGCAGCAGATCGAGATCCGGCGCTGGTACCGGCCGGTCTTCCGGCCGGCGCCGGTGCCCGAGCCGGAGCGGCTCTACCACCAGATCCGCGAGACACTGCGCGAGAGCGTCCGGTTGCACATGCGGGCCGACGTGCCGGTCGGCGCGTTCCTCTCCAGCGGTATCGACTCCACCGCGGTGGTGGCGCTGGCCCGGGAGTTCAACCCGAACATCCTGACCTTCACCGTCGGGTACGACGTACCGGGCTACTCGGAGATCGAGGTGGCTCAGGACTCCGCGCGGCATCTGGAGGTCACCACCATCCCGACCAAGATCGGGCCGCACGACATGATGAACGCGCTGCCGAAGATCGTCTGGCACCTGGACGACCCGGTGGCGGACCCGGCCCTGGTGCCGCTCTACTTCGTGGCCAAGAAGGCCGCCGAGCACGTCACGGTGGTCCTCTCCGGCGAGGGGGCGGACGAGTTCTTCGGCGGTTACACGATCTACCGGGAGCCGCTGTCGCTCAGCGCGGTCAACAACCTGCCCGACGCGCTGCAGAAGGGGCTGCGCGCGGTCTCCCGGGCGATCCCGCAGGGGGTCAAGGGCAAGAGCTTCCTGGAGCGCGGCACCACCCCGATCGAGCAGCGCTACTACGGCAACGCGCGGATGTTCACCGAGGAGGAGAAGCAGAAGCTGTTGCGCCGCTACGACCCCTCGGTGCGGTACACCGACGTCACCGCCCCGATCTACGCCGAGTGCACCGAGCTGGACGACGTCACCAAGATGCAGTACGTCGACCTCTACACCTGGCTGCGCGGCGACATCCTGGTGAAGGCGGACCGGATCTCGATGGCGCACTCACTGGAGGTGCGGGTGCCGTTCCTGGACCGGGAGGTCTTCGAGGTGGCGGCCGGCATCCCGGTGGAGCTGAAGCTGCCGCCGCGCTCCGACACCACCAAGTACGCGCTGCGGCAGGCCCTGAACGGGGTCGTTCCGCCGGCCATCGTGAACCGGCGCAAGCTCGGTTTCCCGACCCCGACCCGGGTCTGGCTGGCCGGCGAGATGTACGAGTGGGCCCGTCACATCCTGTCGATCTCCGGCGCCGGGGAACTGCTGGACCTGTCGTACGCGATGCGCCTGCTCGACGAGCACAAGCGGGGCGAGGCGGACCACTCGCGCAAGGTCTGGACGGTGTTGATCTTCTGTGTCTGGCACGCGATCTTCGTGGCCCGCACCCTCGACCCCGGGATCGAGCGCAACCAGTCGGCGCTGCTGACCAAGCCGGTCGTGGGGTCGATGGTCCGTTGAGCGCGACACCGGGCACGCGGCGCGGTGCGACCCCGGCCCGGATCTGACCGACCAGCAGGGCGGGCCCGGCGCGCTGGCGCCGGGCCCGCCGTGGTGTGCGGTGGTGGTTACGCGCTGGTGCAGGTGGGCGTCGGCGTCGCGCCGGTGCTGCCGCTGCCGACGAAGCCGAACGACGTGCTCGCCCCGGGGGCGAGGCTACCGTTGTGGTCGACGTTACGCACCGTCACGGTGCTGCCGCTCTGGCTGTGCTGGCCGTTCCAGAGGCTGCCGACCGTCTCGCCGTTGGCGAAGGTCCACTGGATGGTCCAGCCGTTGAGCGGGGCCGTACCGGTGTTGCGGACCGTCACCTCCGCCTGGAAGCCACCGGTCCAGCTACCGACGACCTGGTAGGTGGCGGCGCAGCCGGTGCTGCCGCCCGGCGTGGTCGGCGGCGTGGTCGGCGGGGTGGTGGGCGGCGTGGTCGGCGGCGTGGTGGGCGGCGTGGTCGGCGGGGTGGTCGGGCCGCTACCCGACCCGATGCCGGTCACCTCGCCGTTGCCGCCGTCGAAGACCACGTCGGAGCAGCCGAAGAAGTTCTCCTGGCTGTCCGAGCGGACCCAGCGGGAGTAGATGATGTGCCGGCCGCTCTTGTTCGGCAGCCGACCGGTGAAGTAGTAGTGGCCGTCGTTGGTGCCGACCGCGCCCCGCTGCGGCGGGTTGGTCACGGTCAGGAACGGCTCCGACTCCAGGTCGCTCCAGGCCAGCGGACGGGTCGGGCTCCAGCTGTCCCGGGTCACGTAGAAGTAGAAGGTACCCGGGTGGTGCGCCCAGTTGCTGTACCGGAACTCGATGGTGGCGCCGGCGGTCAGGTGGGTCAGCGGCCAGTCGTCACGGGCCAGGTCGTACCCCAGGAAGCCGGGGTTCCCACCGCTGCACAGCTGGCCGTCCGGGATGTAGCCGACGGTCCGCCCACCCGCGTCCGAGCGCAGCACGCTGAACCAGTTGTAGAGCGAGTTGGCCCCGCTCACCGCGACCGCGGCCGCACAGGCGGGGTTGTTGGGGATGATCTGCCCGGTCGGGCTGAGCCCGTCCCGCCAGCAGAGGTAGGTCCGGCTGCCGGGAACCATGGCGGCGCCGTGGGCGGCGGCCGGAGTGGGATTCACCACCGCGAGCACGCCGGCGGTGAGCGCGGCCACGGCACCGACGACCGCGACTCTGCGTAGACGTATCACCGAGATTCTCCTTCATGAGGCAGTGCCGCAGCGCGGGACGGCGCGGCGGACAACCTGGGAAAGACCCGCGTAGGGCGCGGGTGCCCGCTGATCGAGACGGGTTGCGATACCGCCGCACTGGCCCGCGGCGCTGACGGGCTGGATCTGCCGGCGGGCAGGACGGCGGGCGCAACTCACGGTTCGACTACGGATGCGTGCCCTCGCGCGGCCCCTGCGGCACCCGGCACAGTGCGTCAGCCCCCGCACTGGCTCGGTACGACCAATAGCACCATGGATCCGCGCCAGATGCAATAGGTACTTTTCAATGACGAAACGGTTCTCGACGTCAGCGCCGCTCGACCCGGGTGCCTCTCGCCCGGACCGCCGGGTGTGACAGGGTCGGTGTGCCGGGTGGTTCCCGGGCGGTCGCCGGCGGAGTCGCCCGGACCGGCAACCGCCGGGCCGACAGGGAGGACGGATGCGGTACGCGATGGTGCTCGGCGAGGCGCTCGTCGATCTGCTGGACGGGGAGTGCGACGGCGTTCCGGTCTACCGGCAGGCGGTTGGCGGGGCCCCGCTCAACGTCGCCGTCGGGGTGGCCCGGCTGGGCGGCGCGGTGGAGTTCGTCGGGTCGCTCGGCGACGACGTGCTGGCCGGACGGATCAGAAACCTGCTCACCGCGGCCGGGGTGGGCCAGCGCGGGGTACGGGAGCGGGCCGTCGCCACCACGCTCGGCGTGGTGACGTTCTCCGGCGCCGAGCCCGACTTCCGGTTCTACGGCAGCCCGCCCTCGTACGGTCTGCTCGGGCCGGAGGATCTCGACGTATCCCTGGTGACGGGGGCGGCGGTGGTCTACGCCGGCTCGATCGCGCTGCTGTGCCCACCGGTGCTCGCCGCCGCCCGGCGGGCCTGGGCTCTCGCGACCGGCTGGCGGGTCTTCGACCCCAACGTCCGGCCCCGGCTGCTGCCGGACCGGACGGCGGTGGCCGGGGCACGGGCCGTGGTCGAGGAGTTCGCCTCCTCCGCCGACCTCGTGAAGCTCAGCGTCGCCGACGCCGAGGTGCTCTACGGTTCGCGGCCTGCGGTCGTGGCGGGGGTGTCCGGGGGTGTGCGTCCGGCCGGGGGCCGGGGCACGCCGCCGGGCGGTGCCGACAGCGACCGCGTCGCCGAGGCGGCGGCGGAACGGCTGCGGGCGCTCGGCGCCAGGACCGTCGTGGTCACCAGCGGCCCGCGGGGGGCGCTGGTCTCGGCGGGGCCCGAGGGAAGGGCCGAGTGGCTGCCCGCGCCCAGGGTCGAGGCGGTCGACGCGACCGGCGCGGGGGACTCGGTCATGGCGGCACTGATCGCGGAGCTGCTCGCCGACGGCCTGCCCACCGACGCCGCCGGCTGGCACGAGCGGGTGCGTTTCGCCCTGCGGGTTGCCGCGCTGGTCTGCGAGTCGCCCGGAGGGGCGGTCGCGATGCCCACCCGGGCGGACGTCAGCCGTCGCTTTCCGGACTGACCGACCGTCCCCCCGACGACGGACGTCGGTCGCGTCGCCCGGGACGGGACCGGCGGGGATCCGGGTACCAACCCCCAGGAGTTCGGAACCAACCCCGGACGTCGGAACGACCCCCACGACAGGGCCGCCCGGGGCGACTCAGAGGTCGCCGCGCAGCTCGGCGTAGCCGCGCCGGACGGCG
>CALGAM010000122.1 GCA_937951935.1 uncultured Micromonospora sp.
ACGGACGAGTTCTTCACCGGGCTCGAGGATCGCGCACCGGAACTGCTGCCCACCACGGCGCGGGGCACCATCCGGTTCGACCTCGACGAGGACGGCCACACCGGCTACTGGTTCGTGGCGATCAACCGGGGCAACGTGCTGGTCTCGCGCGAGAACCGCGAGGCGGACTGCGTGGTCCGCACCAAGAAGAGCCTGTTCGACGAGTTCGCGAGCGGTGCGGCCCACATCCTCTCCGCGTTCAACCGCAACGACGTGACCGTGCAGGGCAGCCTGCCCCTGCTGTTGACGTTCCGGCGGGTCTTCCCCTCCCCGCCCGGCACCCGTGACCCCCGGGAGCGGGTCCGGGCGCGGCTGGGAGTCCGGACCGGACCCGGACGCCGGTTGCGGACCGGACGTCCCGGCCGGCTGGAGAGGCAGGAGACGCAGCAGTGAAGGAACTGGTGAGCATCCTGGACGGCAACACGTTCGTGATCAGCGACGTCCAGGGTGACATCGACCCGTCGCCGGACTACCCGTCCGGGCTCTTCGCCTGGGACACCCGCCTGATCTCCAAGTGGGTGCTCACCATCGACGGCGAGCGACTGACCCCGTTGTCCGTCGATGACCTGCAGTACTTCGAGAACCGGTTCTTCCTGGTACCGGGCGAGCCGACCCACTACATCGACGCGAAGACCTCGGTGATCCGCCACCGGACCCTCGGCGGTCTGTTCGAGGAGCGGCTGACCGTCCTCAACCACCGCAACGAGCCGACGGTCCTCACCGTACGGATGGAGGTGGCCAGCGACTTCGCGGACGTGTTCGACGCCCGGGGAGGTAAGCCCCGGCCTGGCCAGTTGCGCCAGATCATCGACCACGGCCGGCTGAAGCTGTGCCACCAACGGGGACACCACCGGGTGGAGACCATCGTCACCAGCACCGAACCCGGCGAGGTCGACGAGAGCGGGTTCACCTTCCGGGTGGAACTCGACGCGCACGGGCAGTGGTCCACCACGCTGCGGGCGGTCGCCGTGTTTCCGGGCGCGCAGGGCCACGACGTCCGGGAGAACCTGCTCGGCTACCGGCCGGACCGGCCCGAGCTGCGGCGGGAACTCGCCGAGTGGGTGGCCGCGGCGCCCCAGCTCACCTGCGGCTCGAAGGTGCTGGACAACGCGTACCGGCGGGGCCTGGTGGACCTCGCCGCGCTGCAGTACACCGGGCTCACCTCGCAGTTCAAGCTGACCGCGGCCGGTCTGCCCTGGTACATGACCCTGTTCGGCCGGCACAGCCTGATCGCCAGCTACCAGGCCCTTCCCTTCGTGCCGGGCATCGCCCGGAACACGCTGCTCTGCCTGGCGCTGATGCAGGGCAGCCGGATCGACGACTTCCGTGACGAGGAGCCGGGAAAGATCCTCCACGAGGTCCGGTACGGCGAGCCGGGCGGCTTCGAGGAGCAGCCCCGGACGCTGTACTACGGAGCCGCGGACACCACCCCGCTGTTCGTGATCCTGCTCGACGAGTACGAGCGGTGGACCGGGGACGCCGAGATGGTGCGTCGGCTCGAGTTCGAGGCCCGCGCGGCGCTCACGTGGCTCGACACGTACGGCGACCTGATGGGCGACGGGTATCTCTGGTACGAGCGGCGTAGCCCGGCCGGGCTGGAGAACCAGGGTTGGAAGGACTCGGCGGAAGCGATCATCCACTCCGACGGCGCACTCCCCGGCCACCCGCGCGCCACCTGCGAACTGCAGGGCTACAAGTACGACGCGAAGGTGCGGGCGGCCAGGCTCGCCCGGGAGTTCTGGAACGACCCGAGGTACGCCGACCGGCTCATCCGGGAGGCGGAGGCGTTGAAGATCCGGTTCAACCGCGACTTCTGGATCGAGGACGGCGAGTACTACGCGCTCGCGCTCGACGGCGAGGGGAACCAGGTCGACGCCCTCGCGTCGAACATGGGGCACCTGTTGTGGAGCGGCATCGTCGACGAGGACCGGGCCGAGCCGGTGGTCCGGCACCTGCTCGGCGACCGACTCTTCTCCGGCTGGGGGGTGCGCTCCCTGGCCCGGGGCCAGCGACGGTACAACCCCGTCGGCTACCAGAACGGCGGCGTGTGGCCGGCCGACAACTCGCTGATCGTGCTCGGCCTGCGGCGGTACGGCTTCGACGAGAGCATGGCACGACTCGCCTACGCCATGATCGAGGCCAGCGGGCAGTTCGACGGCCGACTACCGGAGTTGTTCGCCGGTTACGACCGGAAGGTGACCCGGCGGCCGGTCCAGTATCCCCGTGCCTGCTATCCGTTCTGCTCGTCGGCGGGAACCCCGATGGCGCTGCTGCGGGCGCTGCTCGGCCTGCAGCCCCACGAGGAACACCTCACGATCGTGCCGGCGATCCCGGAACAGTTGGGGCGCATCGAGCTGGTCGGCATTCCCGGCCGGTGGGGGCGGATCGACGCCTTCGGGCACGGCCGGCTGCGGCTGTTCAACGAGTGAGCCGACGGCTGTCGGCGTGGGTGGTGAACCACCACCGGACGCACGGGGCGACGACCGACGGCGAGTCGGTGCGGGGTGCCGCCCGCCCGGGCGCCGCGCCGGGCGGGCGGTACCGGGTCCGCGTCGCAGGCGTCACGTCGCCCGGGCGGGCCGGGCCCGGTTTTCCGGCGAGGTCCGCGGGGAACCGACCGACGCGACGCCCGGCCGGACGCGACCGCGCGTCGGTGCCGACCCGACCAGACAACGCCGTACGGGGTGTCCGACCGGCGCGGCGGAAGGAACCAGGAGGGCACATGGGGCTGCTCAACACTGCCAGGGACATCTTCTTCTACCAGCTCGGCGCGATGCGCGACGCGGAGCACAGCGGCGGGCTGCTGCTCGCGACGCTCGCGGACCGGGTGGCCGATCCCCGGATCGCGGAACTCCTCAGGGAGCAGGCGCAGGAGAGCAACAACGCGTTGGGGGGTGTCGCCGCCTGTCTGGAGGAACTCCAGGTCGCGCCGATCAGTCGCCGGTCGGAGATCGTCGAGGGAATGCTCCGAGAGTTCGAGCACATCGTCGCCCTGAAGCCCACGCCCGAGTCCATGGCGCTGTTCGCCGTCGCCGCGGCGCTGCAGTACCTTTACTTCGCCATCGGGACCTACCAGGGCCTGCTGGACTGGACCGAGATCATCGGTGAGAAGACGTGTCACCAGTGGGCGGCGGCGAGCCTCTCCGCCAAGCAGGGCGGCGCGGAGCGGCTGGCGCAGGCCGGGCGGGAGTTGTCCCACACCATGTTCACCACCTCACCGGGGGCACGCTCGTCCTGAGCCGGACCAGCACGCGGGCGCCTCGCGCGGACGTCCGGTCGCCAGCCGGAACCTGCCGTGCCCGCGACGCGTGCGGATGTGACCGGGACGGCACGGTCCGACCGGACGGTACGGGCGGGCAGGGGGTAATTTTTACTGCGTGGTGTCCGTCGCGCTGTTCCGCCCCGTGTGCTGGATGGCGTGCCGGTCCGCGCGGTTTCTGACCGCGCTGGTGCTGATGGCGCTGCTGCTGGGCGGCCACGCGGCCGGGTTCACACCGGCCGGTGTCGCCGAGGCGGTGGGCGCCGGTCCTCGGGCCACCACGGACCTGTCCACCATGTCCGGTCTGTCGAGCCCGCCACGCCAGGAGCCGTCGTCGGCCGGTGTGGACTCGGCAGACCTCCCGGCGAGCGACGCCTGGCTGGCCGCCGCCGGGCGGGCCGCCGTCGGCGCGTACCCCTCCATCGACGCCCCGACGGACGCGGCCGCCCGGCTGGCTGCCGCCGACGACGAAGCCCAGTCGACACCCGGCGCCGAGCCTTCGGCCTTCGGCGTTCGGCCGGAGGCGCCGGGCGGGCTGCCCGGCACCGGGCCACGGACGTGGCCGGCCGGTGACGCGTACCCACGGACGAGCGGAACGCGCGCACCCCCACTCGGGTGAGCACGTGACCACGCCGTGATCGGCGTGTCCGTGGGAAGTCGTCGTCTCCGTCCGCCTCGTCCACCCCTTGAGGTGCCGCAATGACTGAGAAGCTCCTGTACTACTTCCTTGTCGACGTTCCGCGCGCCATGACGATCTGGGTCGTGCTGATGGGGCTCGCCGCGGTCGCGGTCGTCGGGCTCCTCACCCGCCCCTGGAACACCCCCGAACCCGACCGGGCCGCCGATCCCGACGGTGGTGAGCCGGCCGGGTCGCCCGCCGAACTGCGCCGGGCGCTGCTGGCGGCCCGGGCACGGGAACTGCACCGGTACGCCGAGGAGGTGGCGGTGGCCGCCGAGCGGTCGGCGGTGACCGCGCGGCGGCGCCGCGACGAGTGGCTGCGGGCCCTGGAGGAGGTTGAGGCGAGCTGGCGGGCGTACGAGGCGGCGGACGCCGCCGCGCGTCGGGTGGAGGCGGCGGCCGTCCTGCCGGAACCCCGTACGCCGCGGACCCCGGCCGAGTACGCCGACCGGGAGCGCTACCTGCACCGCGCCGCGATGGCGGCGTGCTGCCGCAAGGAACTCTCGGTGCTCCAGTTGAGCGACGCGCTGGCCCACCGCAACGGCTGGGACCCGCGCCGGCACCCGGTCGAGCAGGAGATCGTGCTGCTCCGGGCAGCCCGCAACAGCCGCCTCGCCGCGCACCGGGAGGCTGTCGAGCGGGAGCGGAGCGCCTGGCGGGATGCGGAGATCGCCGCGGAGGCGGCCCGCAGCCTGCGCAACGAGGCGTTCGCCGCCGCCATGCGCGCGGAGGAGGTCCGACGGTGGCTGCCCGCCCCGGAGAGGCCGTCCGGGCGACCCGGCCGCGTCGCCGGCGGGGCGTTGCGGCGGTGGTGGCGCACCGGCGTCCGGTGGCGGGCGGCCCGCGCCGGCTGACCTACGCCTCCGGGTCCTGGCCGAGCACCGCCCGTCCCCCGTCGACCGGGATGACGGCCCCGGTGACGAAGCTGGCGTCGGGGGAGAGCAGGTACGCGATCGTCGCGGCGACCTCGGCCGGGTGGCCGACCCGGCCGAGGGGGTGGAGCTGTCGCATCTGCTCCTCGATCCGCCGTGCTCCGGCCGGGCCCTGGCGGGCGAGCAGGTCGGTGTAGCGCGCGGTCTCGATCGAGCCGAGCGCCACGGCGTTGACCCGGATGCCGTACGGGCCGTAGTCGACGGCGAGCGCGCGGGTCAGTCCCTCGATGGCCGCCTTCGCGGTCGCGTACGGCAGGCAGCCCGGTACCGGGCGCTGCGCCTGGTGCGACGAGACGTTGACGATCGCCCCCGGCGTACCGGCCGCCAGGAAGTGGCGTACGGCCGCGCCGCAGCCCACCACGGCGGCGTCGAGGTTCCGCACGATCAGGTCCAGGACCCGCCGGGCGGGGGTGTCGTGGAGGGCGGCGTCCTCGAACACCGCCGCGTTGTTGACCCAGCCGGTGAGGGTGCCGGCGCGGGCGGCGGCCTCGACGGCCCGGGCGGCGACCGCCTCGTCGGCGGCGTCGCCGGGTACCGGGGTCAGCCGGTCGCGGGCCGGATGCTCGGACAGCCAGGACAGCGCGGCGGCGTCGCGGTCGACCACCACGACCCGGTCCGCCTCACCGAGCAGCCGTTCGACGATCACCCTTCCTATGCCTCGGCCGCCGCCGGTGACCACGTAGGACCGTGGGGAGTGACCGGGCGGCGGCGGACCGCTGGGTGCCGAAGAGGAGGAAACGGTCACTCGCCCACCCTAGCGGCGTCGTGCCGGGCCCGGGGAACACCGCGGGTCCGTCGGCCGGGCACCGGCGAGCGGTCGTGCCGGCGGGCGCGGGGACGAGGACGGGCGCCGGGTGGACGCGCCGCCGCGTCCGCACCGTGCCGGTACGCTGGCAGACCGCCGGCTGACCGGCGTACGACGATCACACGCCCGACGTGGGCGGGAAGCAGGTCATGGGCACGGAGAACGACTGGGTGACCCGGCGGACCGGTATCACACCGACCGCCGCCCCGACCGAGAGGCTCAGCACGAGAAGCGTGCTCGACGAGGCGACCCGTCCCTCGGCGCCCGAACCGCCCACCGACGTGACCTTCGGCGCCGCCGGCCGGCAGGTGGGACGGCACCTGGTCGACGTGCACGACCACTACCGGGCGGAACTGCGCCAGGTGCGGGACGTCCTGCGCCAGGTGAAGGAGGGCACAGCCCGGATCGGTGACGCGCGTGAGCAGATCAACCTGATGGCGATCCGCGCCAACGACTGGGCCCTCGGCGGCATCTGCCAGGCGCACTGCCGCTCGATCACCGACCACCACACCCTGGAGAGCCGGGGAATCTTTCCGCACCTGCGGCGGCGCCAGCCCGATCTGGCCGCCGTGCTCGACCGGCTGCACGAGGAGCACCTGGCGATCCACGAGGTGCTGGAGGAGGTCGACGCCGCCCTGGTGCACCTCGCCCGCAACCCCACCGACTACGGTCCCATCACCGAGGCGATCGACCTGCTCACCGACACCCTGCTGTCGCACTTCGCCTACGAGGAGCGGGAGCTGATCGCCCCGCTGGCGCGACACGGCTTCTTCGACGGCCAGCTCTGATCTCCAAGGGTGGAGCCCGAGCGGGTGGGCAGCCCGCGTCGCCGGTCCGGTGCGGGCCACGCCCGCATGTCGGAGGGCTGCCGGCACGTCACCGGTCCGGCTGCCGGTGTTCCGTCAACCCATAGTCGTCCATCTATTGTTTCGGGAAACAAACACATCCATACTTCGAAATGTTTCGGTCACATGATGGCCGCCATGTCGCCCCGGTGACCGCCTGGGCCGCGCCGGGCCTCACCGGTACCGGTGGCGCCCGGCGACCGCCACCCGTGGTCGTGACCGGCCCAGGTGTGAGGAAGGACAAGACGGATGAGACGACTCGCACACGCGCTCGGCGCCGCCGCACTGGCCGCCGCGACGGCGGTCCTGGGCCTGGTGGTCGCCACCCCGGCCTCGGCCGCGACCCTGACCGAGGTGACCAACTTCGGCGCCAACCCCAGCGGGCTGCGGATGCACCTCTACGTGCCGGACCGGCTCGCACCCCGGCCCGCGATCCTGGTCGCGCTCCACTACTGCACCGGCGACGGACCGACGTTCTACGCCGGCACCCAGTTCGCGTCCCTCGCCGACCGGTACGGCTACATCGTCATCTATCCCACGGCCACCCGCAGCAGCCGGTGCTTCGACGTCTACTCGCCGCAGGCACTGCGGCGCGACGGCGGCAGTGACCCGGTGGGAATCCTGTCGATGGTCCGGTACGTCCAGCAGCGCTACAACACGGACCCGGCCCGGGTCTTCGCCACCGGTACCTCCTCCGGGGCGATGATGACCAACGTCCTGCTCGGCAACTATCCGGATGTCTTCGCCGCCGGTGCCGCCTTCGCCGGGGTGCCGCACAGCTGCTTCGCCACCAACGGGGCGGGGGAGTGGAACAGCCAGTGTGCCAACGGCCAGATCATCCGCAGCGCCCAGGAGTGGGGCAACCTGGTCCGCGCCGCCTACCCCGGCTACAACGGCCCCTACCCGCGCATGCAGCTGTGGCACGGCACCAACGACGAGACGCTGCGCTACCCGAACTTCGGCGAGGAGATCAAGCAGTGGACCAACCTCCACGGCCTGAGCCAGACGCCGACCTACACCGACACGCCGCAGCCCGGCTACACCCGCACCCGCTACGGCGGTAGTGGGCCGATGGCGCCGGTCGAGGCGATCAGCATGCAGGGGGTGTCGCACAACCTGCCGGTGAACGCCGCCGAGGCGATCCGGTTCTTCGGACTCGACGGGACGTCGCCGACGACCCCGCCGACGACTCCGCCGACCACCCCGCCGACGACTCCGCCCACCACCCCGCCCACGACTCCGCCGACCACGCCGCCGACGAGCGGTGGCTGCGCGGTCAGCTACGTCGTGAACGCGTGGAACACCGGTCTCACCGCGTCGGTGACCATCACGAACCGGGGGACCACCACCATCAACGGCTGGAGCCTCGCCTTCACGCTGCCACCCGGCCAGACGATCATCTCGGGGTGGAACGCCACCTACAACCCGACGAGCGGCGCGGTGACCGCCCGTAACGTCAGCTACAACAGCACGATCGAGCCGAACGCGTCCGTGAACATCGGTTTCCAGGCCAACCACACCGGTGACACCGGGCGGCCCGGTTCGTTCACCCTCAACGGAACCGTCTGCACGGTGATCTGAACCCGGTCGTCGCCTCGACCGGTGCGGGGCACCACCGCGGCGGTCGACGTCGACGACGTGGCGGTGCCGGCGGCGGACCGTCTGCCGCCGGCACCGCGCCGGGCCGGGACATCCGCCCGACCCGCGCCGGGACCGCCGCCGGCGGGCGGGCGCCGCGACCGGAGGGCCAGGTGCTCACCGGGGGTGCGACTCCGGCGCCCCTGCCGGTTCGAACTCGTGATACATGATGTGCAGGCCCACCCGGCCCAGCTCCGGATGGGCGAACGCGCCCGGCACCGTGCCGATCACCCGGAAACCGAGCTTCTGGTAGACCGCGACGGCCGCCTTGTTGGACTCCACGACGGCGTTGAACTGCATTCCGGCGTAGCCACGTTCGCGGGCCCAGTCCAGTGCGAACCGGCACAGGGCGGTGCCCACGCCCCGGCCGCGGGCCTCGGCGGAGACCATGAAACTGGCGGTCGAGACGTGCGACCCGGGCCCGGGACGGTTCGGCCCCATCTTGGCGGTGCCGAGGACCCGGCCGTCCTCGACCGCGACGACCGTCGACCCGGGCGGCTTCTCCACCCAGATGTCGTACGCCTCCTCGGCGGTCATCGCCGGGTCGTAGGTGAAGGTGTCGGCCGCCTGTACGACCTGTCGAATGATCGGCCACACCTGGGGCCAGTCATCATCGGTGAACGTCCGAATCTGCACGCACGGACGATAGTCACCCGTCCCGGCGGCGACAACCGACATTTCCCCGGAGGCCCGGGGCCCGTCCGGTCCGTCCGTTGCGCGGCACGGTGGGCGCTCAGCCCAGGCTGGCCCGGACGACGGCGCCCGGTTCCGGCCCCGCCTCCGCGACCACCCGACCCCTCGGGTCCCAGATCCGGGAGCGGCCGGCGGCACGGTCGTACCCGCCGCCGGTCGAGCCGGCGAAGCTGGCGATCGCCACCCAGACCCCGTGGTCGGCGGTGACCCGGCGGGCGCGCTCGTCCTGGACGCCGATCTCCTCGGGCCGGTCCAGCGCCCCGGCCACGTACGCGTCGATGCCGAGCGCGGCGGTCACGGCCGCGTGGCGCGGCACACCGGTGTCCCTGCAGACCGCGAGTCCGAGCCGCCAACCGGCGACCTCGACGACGGCCGGCTCGGCGCCCGGCGCGAAGTGCCGGGGTTCGGCTCCGCCCAGCCACATCTTGCGGTACGCCACCCGGACACCCGTACCGTCGACCGCGAGTATCCCGATGCACCGCCGGCCCGCGTCGCCGGCGACCGGCGCGCCCACCAGGGCCAGGGTTTTCGTCTCGGCGCAGGCGGCGACCACAGGGGCGAGGCGTTCGTCCTCGACCGGAACCACCGGGGCGTCCAGTTCGTACCCGGTGATCGACATCTCGGGAAAGACCACGACCCGCGCCTCGGCGGCACGGATCGCGTCGGCGTGCGCGAGCGCGTTGGCGGCGACGTCGTACGCCACGCACGGCGGCTGGGCGACGGCGAGGGTCAGCGGCGGGTGGGGCATGCGGGCGAGGCTAGCCCGCCGGGCCACCGAAGCGGCATTCACGGCGAAGGGGAGTCCACGTCCGCGCTGGTTCGCCAGCCCCAGGCGGCGCGACACCCGGCTGGCGCGCCCGGCAGGGT
>CALGAM010000123.1 GCA_937951935.1 uncultured Micromonospora sp.
CGCCCTGCAGCGGATCGACCTGGGCGCACGCAACCGGCCGGGCTCAGGCGAGCCCGCCGGTGCGGCCCCACCCGGACGGGGGTGTCCGTGAACCGACGGCACCGACACGCCTGGATACTGGCGCTGGTCGGGATCGGGCTCCTGCTCAGCGGCGGGGCCTTCTCCGCGATCCGCTGGAAACTGCTCGCCGACGAGGACACCGGCGTACCCAACTGCGCGGCGTTGGTGGCCGACCTGCCGAACTCGGCGACGGGTGCGTGGGGAATCCGCGACCCGGAGCCCCGTCGGGTGACCGATTCGACGACCACGTGTGAACTCGCCTTCACCACAGCCGACGAGCGGTTCAGCGGCTCGGTGAGCGTGTTCATCCTCGGCTCCAGCGATCCGGATCGGCTACGTCGGGAGGTGAGTTCCGGGTTCTGCTACGGCGGCGCGAGGCCGGTCGACGACGCAGAGAAGTACCTGGCGGTCCGGCACTGCGTCGAACTTGTCGGTGAGGTGGCCCTGGCCGGCGTGTTCGCTGCCCGCGACCACCGGTTCGTGCACATGGTGGCAACCGTGCGCGGCGGGAGCGCCGACCGCGTCGAGCTCACCCGGATCGCCTCGGAGATCGCCCGTACGGTCGCCGACCGAGGGCTGTCGCTGCCGAGGAACGGCCAGCCATGAGTCGACTGGAGGACTACTGGGCCGCGGTGGCCCGGATTCGGGCCGTCGGCGAGTCGACACACCGTTGGGTCAGGGTGACCCGTGAGCCGTCCGGTGAGATCGACGTCCGAATTCGGCCGGGAATGCTGCGCACCTGCGCCGCCGTCCAGGTCGCTGACGAGATCCGCAGCGCGCTGCTCGCCGCCGTTGCCGACCACCGTCGGCAGTATCGGCAACTCCGCATCGACTACTTCGGCTCGCCCCTCGGCGTGGGGGAGTTTCCGGAACCAGGTCGAAACTGGGAGCGGCGGTGAGCACGGAGCTGGAAGAGTTGCGGGCCGAGTCACGCGCACTGGTCACTTTCGGCGTCGCCCGGTACGAGGACAGCGTCGTGTTCAGCGCCGTCCGGCGTTATCTCGTGGATGTCGGGCAGATTCCCACCGGCGCATGGGGTACTTTACCTGGAATTTCCGACAAACTACGCCGTGACTGGGCCACGGCCCTGGAAAACCGCGTCTCGGAGGCTGTCACGATCCGTGACGAGATGACGCGCATCTCGGACGGGATACTGCAAATCGCCGCAAACTATGACGCCACGGACCTGCGAGTCGCAACCAGCTTCGACCTGGCCAACCAGGACCTGCGCCCGTTCCTGGCCGCCGCCGACGGTTATGCGAACGAGATTCGCGTGCGCCCCGGCGGGGTGGGGGTTCTGCCGCAGCAGAGGTATCCGAAGCTGGCCGACGGCCCGCCCGCGGTGGTCATTCCACCCGACAACGAGAGGCTCTCCGCGATTCGCCAGGAGCGTTTGCCGCACGTCCGGCACGGCGAGGAACCACTCCGCATCGGGTTCACGAACGGGGTGATGACCATTGCCGGTGGACCGACCGTGCACTACGAGAACGGGGAGAAGGACCGCCTCGACCAGTTCGTCCAGGAGCATCGCGATACCCTGTTGCAGCTCGAGGCGTTGCTGATCGAACTCGGCACCGGCCGCCGATTGCCGCTCAACGATCTGATCGTGCATGCCTGGCGTAGTTCACCCAGCATCATCCGCAACCGAGCCGATCTCGTCCATTCCGCGGCGAACACCTACCAAGAGTTGCGCACGGCCATGGACGGCGAGCTCAGCCGGCTGAATCTCTACTGGGAGGGGAGTGCCGCGAAGGCCTTCACGCAGCACGTCCAGTCGGTCAGCAGCTACCTCTCCCAGCTCGAGATTCAGGCGCGGTGGCTCGCCGAGGAAGGCAAGAAGGCCGCATCCAGCCTCGAAGGACTACGCAACGCATACGCCACGACGGGCTACGAACGGATCGGTTCCCTCATCACCGCGCTGACCGAGTACCACGAGCGGATTTCGAAACCCTTCCACTCGTGCGGCAACCTCGAACAGGCTCTGATCGATGCCGCCGCGGCCTTCACAGATCATCTGCTGAGCTCGGAGCGACGGTACACCGAGGAGCTGACGCTGTTGCTCCAGATCGACGAGCAGGAGCGCAGGGAACGCCCTGATATCGGCACCCGTGGCCACGACGCCATCCCGTTCCCGAAGGTGGAGACCGGCGCCGAGGCGTGGTACGACGACGGCGGCTGGCGCCCCAGCCCGCACCGGCCGGCGGTCTAGCTGGTTCGAGGCGTGGCGCGGCTCCAGACGGATGGCTGACGTCATCAGCGGTCCGAGGGCGCGTTCCTCGACCGTGACCACCCCGACCGGGTTTCCACCGGGACGAACCGACTCTCCAGCCGTTGTGGCCTACCACACATTCGTCTGCACGACCTGCGACGCGGTCATACCGCGGCGGTACTCGGGGGCGGGCGTACGCCTCGGGATCGCCGGTACCCGGCGGTCACGCTCCGGCAGCGTCCGGGTCCGCCGGCACACGCCGCCCGGCACGGACCGCGAGGCGGGCACGGTCGCGGCCCCGCCATAGGGTCCGGAGGCGGGCACCGTCAGCGAACCCGTCGACACGGGGAACGACAACGGCCCCCGGATGATCTCCGGGGGCCGTTCCTCGCAGTAGCGGGGACAGGATTTGAACCTGCGACCTCTGGGTTATGAGCCCAGCGAGCTACCGAGCTGCTCCACCCCGCGTCGGCGTTGCTAACACTAGCGCATCCGGCCCGCCGTCTGCAAAACGGGGCGGAAACTGGCCGGCGACCGCCTGAGGCGGTCGCCGGCCAGTAGGGAAGGTGCTGGTCAGGCCCCGGGTGATGGGGACGGGCTCGCCGTGCCGCCGCCGGCGGCCGGTGAGGTGGTCGGGGCCGGCGAACCGCCCGGGGCCGGCGCGCCGGGGTTCACCCGCTGAGCCACCGCCTGGAACTCGTTCATCGCGTCGTCCAGGGCCTTCAGGGCCTGGCCGTACCGTGCGAAGTCACCCGACGCCTGGGCGGCCTTCACCTCGGCGATGGCGTTCTGGACCCTGGCGGCCGCGGCGGCCAGCTCCGGCGTGGGCGAGGGTGTGCCGTCCGAGGGCGGCGCCGTCGGCGGCGGGTTGTTGTTGCCGTCTCCCGTCGGCGGTGGGTTCTGGGTGCCGGTGCCCGCCTCCTTGCCCTGCCGGACGAGCTCCTTGACCCCCTCCTCCAGGCTGTTCGCCAGCGTGACGTACTGGCCGCCGTCGCCGTACGCGATCAGCACCCGCTGCAGCAGCGGATAGGCGTTCTGCTGGTTGCTCTTCACGTACACCGGCTCGACGTAGAGCATCCCGTCGGCGAACGGCAGTGAGAGCAGGTTGCCGTACTGCACCTGTGCCTGGTTCGAGGTGAGCAGGTTGAGCTGCTGCCGGATGGTCGCGTTGTTGGTCATGTTCTGGTGGATCTGCACCGGACCGGAGATCGCCGTCTGGTCGGGCAGCTCCAGGACCTCCAGCCGAGGCTGGCCGTCGACGTACGACCCGGTGATCAGCGCGGCCAGGTTCTGCCGGCCGACCGGGGTGACCGCCGAGGTGAGCTGGAAACGCGGCGCCTCCTGCTCCGGGAACTGGGTGTAGAGGTAGTACGGCGGCTGCTTCTTTCCGGTGTCCGGCGCGTCCGGGGCGTTCGGAACCTCCCAGAAGTCCTCACCCGAGAAGAACGACAGCGGGTCCGTGACGTGGAACTTCGCCAGCAGGTTGCGCTGCACCTTGAACAGGTCGGCCGGGTAGCGGAAGTGCGCGGCCAGCTCGGCCGGGATCTCCGACCTGGGGACCACCAGGTCGCCGCCGAAGGCCTTGTTCCAGGCCTTCAGCACCGGGTCCCGGTCGTCCACCTCGTAGAGCCGGACCGTGCCGTCGTACGCGTCGACGGTGGCCTTGACCGAGTTACGGATGTAGTTGATGTTCTCCCGGGCCAGCTCGAAGGTGCCGAGGCCGGTCAGCTCGTCGGTCGTCTCCTCCCGCAGGTTGACCTGCTGCGAGTACGGATAGGTGGCCGAGGTGGTGTAACCGTCGAGGATCCAGACGATCCGTCCGTTGACCACCGCCGGGTACGGGTCGCCGTCCAGGGTCAGGAACGGCGCGACCTTCTCCACCCGGTCGCGCGGGTTACGCACGTAGAGGAGCTTGGAGTTCTCGTTGACCGCCTCCGAGAGGAGGAAGTTCGGCTCCTGCTCCTTGATCGCGTAGAGCAGTCGACGCCAGTACGAGCCGATGTGAACCCCGCCGGAGCCGGTGTAGGTGTAGCCGCCCTGGCCCTCCTGGCCGGTCGGCCGGTCGAACTCGACGTGGCGGTTCGGGTCGGTCTGCCCGACGATCGCGTAGTCGCCGTCGCCCATCTGCTCGCCGTAGTAGATGCGCGGCTGCTCGACCACGATCTGCTCGGTCGCCGCGGAGCATCCCTCCTGGCGCTGTTCGCCGAGGAAGCCGGAGACGAAGTACGGCAGACCACCGCAGACCACCCGGTTGGCCGGCGCGCTGACCATGCCGTAGCCGTGGGTGTAGACGGTGTGCCGGTTGATCCAGTTGCTCTGCTGGGCGGTCAGTTTCAGGTAGTTGATCTCCCGCATGCCGACGACGACGTCCTGGGTCTTTCCGCCGATCTGGTAGCGGTCGATGTCCAGCTTCTCGCCGAAGTCGTAGAAACTGCGCACCTGTTGTGCCAGGGTGTACGTCTCGGAGACCAGCTGCGGGTCGAGCAGCCGGATGTTCGGCACGACGTTGGTGTCGGTGGCCAGGCTCTCCGGCGGCGTCAGGTTCGACGCGCTGTACGGAATGACCTTGGTGTCGGCCAGCCCGAAGGCGGCGCGGGTGGCGTCGATGCTGCGTTGGATGTAGGTGGCCTCCTTGTCCCGCACGCTCGGCCGGACCTCGAAGGTCTGCACCGCCCACGGGTAGATGCCGCCGATCGCCACCGCCGAGATGCCGAGCAGGGCCAGCGAGATACCGGGCCAGACCAGGTTCCGCATCACCGCGTTGGAGAAGATGATGATCGCGATCGCGACCACCACGGAGATGTACGCCAGGATCTCCTTGGCCGGCAGCAGCGCGTTGACGTCGGCGTAGCCCGCGCCGTAGAGGTTGACCCCCTCGTTGAGCTCCAACAGCATGGCCCGACGGTCGAGGACGTACGCGACCGCCTTGAGCAGCACGAAGACCGCCACCAGCGTGGTGAGGTGGGCGCGGGCCGCGGCGGTCATCCGTTCGCCGACGCCCTGCAGCCGTACCCCGCCGAAGATGTAGTGCATCGCGAGCGAGCCGATGACCGCCAGCACCACCACGGTGAAGCCGACCCCGAGCAGGTAGCGCAGGAACGGGAACTGGAAGACGTAGAAGCCGACGTCAATGCCGAACTCGGGATCCCGCACCCCGAAGTCCTGCGAGTTGCGGAACAGCATCCACTGGGCCCACCGGCTCTGCGCCGAGAGCCCGGCGAAGAGCCCGACGGCCACGCCGACCGCGGCGAGCCAGACGCCGATCCGCGGTGCCAGGACCGACCGGTAACGCTCCAGCGTCACCTGCTCGGGTGAGTGCGGCCGCAGGAACGGTCGCAGCCGGTAGGCCAGCCACATGTTGCCGACGACCAGAAGTGCCACGGCCAGCCCGGTCACGACGAAGAGCAGGATCCGGGTGACCAGCACGCCGGTGAAGACCTGCGTGTAGTCGACCTCCTGGAACCAGAGCCAGTCGGTCCAGGCCTGGACGCCCCAGCCGAGCAGGGTGAGAAGCAAGAACACCCCGAGGAGGACGCCCGCCGTGGCGCGGCCGCGCCGACTCATTCTTGGTAGAGGGCTGCTACGCATGACCACTGTTGGCTCCGCACGTTCGGAAGTGACCGGCTCTGATCAGAGCACCTAGACTACGGGGTAATCCGGGGTCCGATCCGTTCCCGGTCGAGCAGGCGGCACATCGGGCACGGCGCGCTGCCGGTCGGACCGGCCCGCGAAACGGCGTCAGCCGGCCCGCGAACACGGCGTCCGGGTGCTCCGGCACGACGGCGTCGGGCGGGTCGGGGCGTCCGGCCGGGTACGCGGCGCGCAGGGTCAGCAGCTCGGCGGCTGGCCTCCGGCGCGGATCGTCGCCAGGGCGGCGAGCGCGTCCCTGAGGGAGGTGACCCGGACCAGCGGCAGCCCGGGCTGGGCGTTGCGGACGGCCTCGGCACAGTTGTCGGCCGGCACGAGGAAGTACGTCGCCCCGGCGGCCTTCGCCCCGACGAGCTTCTGCGGGATGCCCCCGATCGGGCCGACCTCGCCCTCGTCGTTGATGGTGCCGGTACCGGCGATGACCTTCCCGCCGGTGAGATCCTCCGGGGTGAGCTTGTCGACGATCCCGAGGGCGAACATCAGACCGGCGCTGGGCCCGCCGATGTTGTCCAGGTCGATGCTCAGCTCGAACGGGTGCGGCTGCCGCTGCTCGACCTCCACGCCGATGCGGGGCGGACCGTTGTCGGTGGAGCGGGACACGATGGTCGCGGTGGCCGGTGTGTCGTCGCGGGTGTAGCCGACGGTGAGCGCCGTGCCGGCCGGTCGGGCCTGCACCATCCTGGTGAGGCCCCCCGCGGTCAGCACCGGCTCGTCGTCGACCGAGGTGATGATGTCGCCGGCCTTCAGGATCCCCTCCGACGCGCCACCGGGGACGACGTTCTTGACCACGACCTGCACCGGGAAGCCGAGTTCGCGCAGGGCCGCCGTCTCCGCGCTGGTCTGGGAGGCGGCGAAGTCCTCGGCGTTGCGCCGCTCCACCTCCTGCTGCGTCTCACCCGGCGGGTAGATCAGCTCGTACGGCACCACGGCCTCGTGTGGGGAGAACCAGCCGGCGATCGCGGTGAGCAGTCTGACGTCGCTCTGCACCCCGACCGTGGTCAGCCGCAGTTCCCCCGCCGAGGTGGAGGTCTCGCGGCCGGACACCTGGATCACTTCCTTGTCGTCCTGCCGGCCCAGCGTGTCGACGGTCGGGCCCGGCCTGAGCACGACGTACGGGATGGGTGCGGCGAGCACACCGATGCTGAGCAGGGCGGTGATCACCGCGCCGAGCAGAACAGTGACACCGCGACGTCTCATAGGACGAAGCGTACCCATCGGCGGCAGACCTCCCGCCGGCCGAACCCCGATCACCGCGGTGGCGTCCCGCCACCCCGCCCCCGCGGCTCCTCCGGGGTGGCCCGTTCCGCCCCGAATCCCCCACGGCGCGAACCTGGACGGGCGCCGCGGTGCCCGGCGCGCGTACCGTTGACGGGTGCCTGATTTTCCGTTCGGCTTCGCCCTGCCGGGCGGCCAACCGCCCGACCCCAACGACCCGCGGCAGATACAGCAGTTCCTGGCCCAGCTGCAACACCTGTTCGCCGCGCCGGGCAGCGGCCCGGTCAACTGGGACCTGGCCCGTCAGGTCGCGGCCAGCCAGCTCGCCGCCAACGGCGATCCGGCCGTGACGCCGTACGAACGCAACGCGGTCGAGGAGGCTCTCCGCCTGGCCGACCTGTGGCTCGAACCGGTCTCGGCGCACCCCTCCGGTATCCGCGTCGCCGTCGCGTGGAACCGCAACGAGTGGATCTACCGCACGCTCGACGTCTGGCGGAAGCTCTGCGACCCGGTGGCGGGCCGGATGGTGGGCGCGATGGGCGACCTGGTGCCGCCGGAGGCGCGGGCACAGCTCGGGCCGATGCAGGCGATGCTCACCACCCTCGGTGGGGCGCTCTTCGGCGGTCAGCTCGGGCAGGCGCTCGGGTCGCTCGCCGCCGAGGTGCTCTCGGCCGGCGACATCGGCCTCCCGCTCGGCCCGGCCGGCACGGCCGCACTCATCCCGTCCAACATCAAGAAGTACGGCGAGGGCCTCGAACTGCCCGAGGACGAGGTGCGGATCTACGTCGCGCTGCGTGAGGCGGCCCACCAGCGGCTCTTCCAGCACGTGCCGTGGCTGCGGGGGCACGTGCTCAGTGCCGTCGAGACGTACGCGGCCGGCATCACGGTCAACCGTGAGGCGATCGAGGAGGCGATGGGCCGGCTCGATCCGATGAACCCGGAGTCGTTGCAGGCGCTGGTGCTGGAGGGGATCTTCACCCCGGAGGACACCCCGGCGCAGAAGGCCTCACTGGCTCGGCTGGAGACCACGCTGGCCCTGGTCGAGGGCTGGGTCTGCCACGTCGTCGACGCCGCCGCCTCGGGCCGGTTGCCGAACGTCAACCGACTCGGCGAGGCGTTCCGGCGGCGCCGGGCCGCCGGCGGCCCGGCGGAGCAGACGTTCGCGGCCCTGGTCGGGCTGGAGTTGCGTCCCCGTCGGCTGCGTGAGGCGGCGGCGCTGTGGGCGGCGCTGACCCGGCACCGGGGCATCGCCGGTCGGGACGCCCTCTGGGGTCACCCGGATCTGCTCCCCGCCGAGGCGGACTTCGCCGACCCGGAGGCCTTCGCCCGGTCCCAGCTGGACCTCGGGGACCTGGAGGGCTTCGACTTCGGAGCCGCCGAGCGGCCGGAGGAGCCCGGACCGGACCGGTCCGACGAGCCGGGCGAGTCCGACCAGGGGCGGGCGGGGTAACCGAACGGCCGGGCGCGGTCCGGTCAGCCACCGAGCAGCGCGCGGGTGCTGTCCCAGCCGTCGACGGCCGGGTCCAGGGTGGCAAGATCGGCAGCGGCCCGGATCCGCCGCCAACCCGGGGTGATGGCGACCTCCGCCGGACGCGGCGCGGCGCGGCGGAGCGGACCGGCGGCGTCGGTGTCGAGGTTCACCTCCGGCAGCCAGGCCGGCGCCGGCAGCCGGGCCGCCACCCCGAGCAGCCCCGGCCCGGACCCGAGCGCGGGAGCGACCGCGACCGACCGGGTGGTCAGCGGGCGCAGCAGTTTGCCCAGCAGCAGCCCCGGGACGTCCGGCGCGTCGGCGGCGACGACCGCCGCGTGGTCGTACCCGTCGGCGACGGCGGCGGCGAACACCGCGCCGACCCGGGGCGCGGGCACCTCGTAGACCCGCATGCCGGGCCAGACGATCGCCTCGGCCAGCGGCCGGTCGGCGGTGGTGGCGGCGACCGCGGCGTCGACCCCGTTCAGGGTGGCGACCCGGTCGACCACGTCCTCGGCGAGGGCGGCACGCCATCGGTCCGGGCTGAGTCCCGGTGGCGCCCAGGGCACGGGTCCGAGCATCACGACGATCAGACGGCGGGACACCGCCCGACCCTAGTACGCGGGTCGGCGTCCGCTCATGCGGTGTGGGCGGTCCCGGCGGCAGCCGCGACGCCCTCCAGGTAGCCCCGGGCGCGCTCCGCCTTCGGGTAGCGCCCGACCAGGGCCCAGAACCGCGCGTTGTGGCTGGGCACCACGAGGTGGGCCAACTC
>CALGAM010000124.1 GCA_937951935.1 uncultured Micromonospora sp.
GAGTTCACCAACAACACCACTGGTGAGATCAAGAGCCAGACGGTGTTCATGGGTGACTTCCCGATGATGACGCCGAAGGGCACGTTCATCATCAACGGCACCGAGCGCGTCGTGGTCAGCCAGCTCGTCCGCTCCCCGGGCGTCTACTTCGACAAGCAGCCGGACAAGACCTCCGACCGCGACCTGACCAGCGTGAAGGTCATCCCGAGCCGGGGTGCCTGGCTGGAGTTCGATATCGACAAGCGCGAGACCGTCGGCGTCCGGATCGACCGTAAGCGTCGGCAGGCCGTCACCGTCCTGCTCAAGGCGATCGGCTGGACCAACGAGCAGATCCGCGAGCGGTTCGGGTGGTCCGAGCTGATGATGACCACCCTGGAGAAGGACCACATCACCGGTGCGGACGAGGCGCTGCTCGATATCTACCGCAAGCTGCGTCCGGGGGAGCCGCCGACGCGGGAGAACGCCCAGACGCTGCTGGACAACCTCTTCTTCAACCCCAAGCGGTACGACCTGGCCAAGGTCGGCCGGTACAAGTTCAACAAGAAGCTCGGCATCGACGTGCCGATCACGACCGGCATCCTGACCGAGGACGACATCGTCGCCACGGTGGAGTACCTCTGCCGGCTGCACGCCGGTGAGGAGGGCTACGAGGCCGACGACATCGACCACTTCGGCAACCGCCGGCTGCGTACCGTGGGCGAGCTGATCCAGAACCAGATCCGGGTCGGCCTGTCGCGGATGGAGCGGGTCGTCCGGGAGCGGATGACGACCCAGGACGTCGAGGCGATCACCCCGCAGACCCTGATCAACATCCGCCCGGTGGTTGCGGCGATCAAGGAGTTCTTCGGTACGTCGCAGCTGTCCCAGTTCATGGACCAGACCAACCCGCTGGCGGGCCTCACCCACCGCCGTCGGCTGAGCGCGCTCGGCCCCGGTGGTCTCTCCCGTGAGCGGGCCGGCTTCGAGGTCCGGGACGTGCACCCCTCGCACTACGGCCGGATGTGCCCGATCGAGACGCCGGAGGGCCCGAACATCGGTCTGATCGGTGCGCTCTCCACCTTCGCCCGGGTCAACCCGTTCGGGTTCATCGAGACGCCGTACCGGAAGGTGGTCGACGGTCGCGTCACCGACCAGATCGACTACCTGACCGCGGACGAGGAGGACCGGTACGTCCTGGCCCAGGCCAACGCGCCGCTGAACAGCGACGGGTCGTTCGCCGAGGACCGGGTCCTGGTCCGCCGCAAGGGCGGCGAGGTCGACTTCGTCGCGCCGAACGCCGTGGACTACATGGACGTCTCGCCGCGGCAGATGGTCTCCGTCGCGACCGCCATGATCCCGTTCCTGGAGCACGACGACGCCAACCGGGCTCTCATGGGCGCCAACATGCAGCGCCAGGCCGTACCGCTGCTCCGGGCCGAGGCGCCGCTGGTCGGCACCGGCATGGAGTACCGGGCCGCGGTCGACGCCGGCGACGTGGTGGTGGCGGAGGTCGGCGGCGTGGTCGAGGACCTGTGCGCCGACTACATCACCATCCACCAGGACGACGGTCACCGGCGTACCTACCTGCTGCACAAGTTCCGCCGCTCGAACGCCGGCTCCTGCATCAACCAGAAGCCGATCGTCTTCGAGGGTGACCGGGTCGAGGCCGGCCAGGTCATCGCGGACGGGCCGTGCACCGAGCAGGGCGAGATGGCCCTCGGGCGGAACCTGCTCGTCGCCTTCATGCCCTGGGAGGGCCACAACTACGAGGACGCGATCATCCTGTCGCAGCGCCTCGTCCAGCAGGACATCCTCACCTCGATCCACATCGAGGAGCACGAGGTCGACGCGCGGGACACCAAGCTGGGGCCGGAGGAGATCACCCGCGACATCCCGAACGTCAGCGAGGAGATGCTCGCCGACCTGGACGAGCGCGGCATCATCCGGATCGGCGCCGAGGTGGTGACCGGGGACATCCTGGTCGGCAAGGTCACGCCCAAGGGTGAGACCGAGCTGACCCCGGAGGAGCGGCTGCTTCGGGCGATCTTCGGTGAGAAGGCCCGGGAGGTCCGGGACACCTCGCTGAAGGTGCCGCACGGCGAGACCGGCACGGTGATCGGGGTACGCACCTTCTCGCGCGAGGACGGCGACGAGCTGCCGCCGGGTGTCAACGAGCTGGTCCGGGTCTACGTCGCGCAGAAGCGGAAGATCCAGGACGGCGACAAGCTCGCCGGTCGGCACGGCAACAAGGGTGTCATCTCCAAGATCCTGCCGATCGAGGACATGCCGTTCCTCGAGGACGGCACGCCGGTCGACATCGTGCTCAACCCGCTCGGTGTGCCGAGCCGGATGAACATCGGCCAGGTTCTGGAGACCCACCTCGGCTGGGTCGCCAAGACAGGCTGGAAGGTCGTGGGTGACGACGCGGAGTGGAAGCGGGCGTTGCGCGCGATCGGTGCCCACGAGGCCGAGCCGGACTCCAAGGTGGCGACGCCGGTCTTCGACGGTGCCCGCGAGGAGGAGATCGCCGGCCTGCTCGAGTCCAGCCTGCCCAACCGTGACGGCCAGCAGCTGATCGGGCGCAGCGGCAAGGCGCGGCTGTTCGACGGCCGCTCCGGCGAACCGCTGCCGGACCCGATCGCGGTCGGCTACATCTACATCCTCAAGCTGAACCACCTGGTCGACGACAAGATCCACGCTCGCTCGACCGGCCCGTACTCGATGATCACCCAGCAGCCGCTGGGTGGTAAGGCGCAGTTCGGCGGCCAGCGGTTCGGCGAGATGGAGTGCTGGGCGATGCAGGCGTACGGTGCCGCGTACGCCCTGCAGGAGCTGCTGACGATCAAGTCGGACGACGTGCTGGGCCGGGTCAAGGTCTACGAGGCGATCGTCAAGGGCGAGAACATTCCGGAACCCGGCATTCCGGAGTCCTTCAAGGTGCTGCTCAAGGAGCTGCAGTCGCTGTGCCTCAACGTCGAGGTGTTGTCCAGCGACGGTGTGGCCCTGGAGATGCGCGAAACCGACGACGAGGTCTTCCGGGCCGCGGAGGAACTCGGCATCGACCTGTCCCGGCGCGAGCCGAGCTCGGTCGAAGAGGTGTGAGGTTGGTGTGCCGCGGCCCCGCCGTCTCCACGCGGTCGGGCCCGACGCCCCGCCGGTGGACGGCGGGCCGCGGCACCTGATCCCGAGACAGCAGTGATACGACACGACACGAGGGGCATCTAACGTGCTCGACGTCAACTTCTTCGACGAGTTGCGGATCGGCCTCGCGACCGCTGACGACATCCGCCAGTGGTCCCACGGCGAGGTCAAGAAGCCTGAGACGATCAACTACCGCACCCTCAAGCCGGAGAAGGACGGGCTCTTCTGCGAGAAGATCTTCGGTCCGCAGCGGGACTGGGAGTGCTACTGCGGCAAGTACAAGCGGGTCCGGTTCAAGGGCATCATCTGCGAGCGGTGCGGCGTCGAGGTGACCCGCTCGAAGGTCCGCCGGGAGCGGATGGGGCACATCGAGCTGGCCGCTCCGGTGACGCACATCTGGTACTTCAAGGGTGTGCCCAGCCGGCTCGGCTACCTGCTCGACCTGGCGCCGAAGGATCTCGAAAAGATCATTTACTTCGCGTCGTACGTGGTGACCAGCGTCGACACCGAGGCGCGGCAGCGTGACCTGCCCACGATCGAGAACGAGATCCTCGCCGAGAAGCGGCAGGCCGAGAACAGCCGCGACTCCGAGATCGAGAAGCGGGCCGCCAAGCTCGAGGCCGACCTGGCCGAGCTGGAGGCCGAGGGCGCCAAGGCGGACGTCCGGCGCAAGGTCAAGGAGGCCGGCGAGCGCGAGATGCGCCAGATCCGCGACCGGGCGCAGCGCGAGATCGACCGTCTGGACGAGGTGCTGGAGACCTTCCGCAAGCTGGAGCCGAAGCAGCTGATCACCGACGAGCTGCTCTACCGCGAGCTGCGGGACCGGTTCGGCGAGTACTTCACCGGCGGGATGGGCGCTGAGGCGATCAAGGCGCTGGTGCAGAACATGGACCTGGAGGCGGAGGCGGAGGGCCTTCGCGAGATCATCCGTACCGGCAAGGGGCAGCGGAAGATCCGGGCGCTCAAGCGGCTGAAGGTGGTCGCGGCGTTCCTCAACACCCGCAACTCGCCGCTCGGCATGGTGCTGGACTGCGTGCCGGTGATCCCGCCGGACCTGCGGCCGATGGTGCAGCTCGACGGTGGCCGGTTCGCGACCAGCGACCTGAACGACCTGTACCGCCGGGTGATCAACCGTAACAACCGCCTCAAGCGGCTGATCGACCTCGGCGCGCCCGAGATCATCGTCAACAACGAGAAGCGGATGCTCCAGGAGGCCGTCGACGCGCTGTTCGACAACGGCCGTCGTGGCCGTCCGGTCACCGGGCCCGGTAACCGGCCGCTGAAGTCGCTGTCCGACATGCTCAAGGGCAAGCAGGGCCGGTTCCGGCAGAACCTGCTGGGCAAGCGGGTCGACTACTCGGGCCGTTCCGTGATCGTGGTCGGTCCCCAGCTGAAGCTGCACCAGTGCGGCCTGCCCAAGCAGATGGCGCTGGAGCTGTTCAAGCCGTTCGTGATGAAGCGGCTGGTGGACCTCAACCACGCGCAGAACATCAAGTCCGCGAAGCGGATGGTCGAGCGGCAGCGGGCGGTCGTCTGGGACGTGCTGGAGGAGGTCATCGGCGAGCACCCGGTGCTGCTGAACCGGGCGCCGACGCTGCACCGGCTCGGTATCCAGGCGTTCGAGCCGCAGCTCGTCGAGGGCAAGGCGATCCAGATCCACCCGCTGGTCTGCACCGCGTTCAACGCGGACTTCGACGGCGACCAGATGGCGGTGCACGTGCCGCTGTCGGCCGAGGCCCAGGCCGAGGCGCGGATCCTCATGCTGTCGTCGAACAACATCCTCAAGCCGGCCGACGGCAAGCCGGTCACCATGCCCACCCAGGACATGGTCATCGGCCTCTACCACCTGACCCACATGAGCCCGGGTGAGCTGGGCGAGGGCCGGGTGTTCAGCTCGGACGCCGAGGCGCGGATGGCCTTCGACAACCGCGAGCTCCACCTGCAGGCGCCGGTGAAGATCCGGCTGCGGGGGATCACCGAGGTCGACAACGGGCCCGGGGCACCCCGGTGGACGCCGCCGGAGGGCTGGACCCCGGGCGACCCGGTCACCGTGGAGACCACGCTGGGGCGGGTCCTGTTCAACGAGACCCTGCCGCCGGGCTACCGCTTCGTGAACTACGAGATCCGCAAGAGCCAGCTCTCGGCGATCGTCAACGACCTCGCCGAGCGCTACCCGAAGGTGGCCCTGGCCGCCACCCTGGACGGGCTCAAGGAGTCCGGCTTCCACTGGGCGACCTGGTCGGGCGTGACGATCGGCATGGAGGACGTCATCGCGCCGCCGCGCAAGCGGGAGATCCTGGAGCGGTACGAGAAGGAAGCCGAGCGGATCGACAAGCAGTACCAGCGCGGTCTGATGACGCTGGAGGAGCGTCGCCTCGAGCTCATCGAGATCTGGACCAAGGCGAGCACCGAGGTCGCCAAGGACATGGAGGCCGCGCTGCCGCAGGAGAACCCGCTGTGGAAGATGATCAACTCGGGTGCCCGCGGTAACCTGCTGCAGCTTCGCCAGATCGCCGCGATCCGGGGCCTGGTGGCCAACCCGAAGGGTGAGATCATCCCGCGGCCGATCAAGGCCAGCTACCGGGAGGGTCTCTCCGTGCTGGAGTACTTCATCTCCACGCACGGCGCCCGCAAGGGTCTCGCCGACACGGCGCTGCGTACCGCCGACTCGGGTTACCTGACCCGTCGTCTGGTCGACGTGTCGCAGGACGTCATCATCCGCGAGGAGGACTGCGGCACCGACCGGGCGATCACGATGAAGATCGCCGAGAGGGTCGACGGCCGGCTGGTGGTGCACGAGCACGTGGAGACCGGGGTGCACGCCCGTACCCTGGCCGAGGACATCAAGGGTGCCGACGGCAACCTCGTGGCGGAGCGGGGCGCGGACGTCAACTCGATCCTGGTCGAGAAGATGATCGCCGCCGGCGTCGACACGGTCCGGGTGCGCAGCGTTCTGACCTGCGAGTCGAAGCTGGGTGTCTGCGCGGCGTGCTACGGCCGGTCGCTGCCGACCGGCAAGCTCGTGGACGTCGGCGAGGCGGTCGGCATCATCGCCGCCCAGTCGATCGGTGAGCCGGGTACCCAGCTCACGATGCGGACCTTCCACACCGGTGGCGTCGCGGGTGAGGACATCACCCAGGGTCTGCCCCGGGTCCAGGAGATCTTCGAGGCCCGGATCCCGAAGGGCAAGGCGCCGATCGCCGAGAGCGCCGGCCGGATCCGGATCGAGGACGGCGAGCGGTCGCGGAAGATCATCATCGTGCCGGACGACGGCAGCGACGAGATCGTCCACGACAAGATCTCCAAGCGGGTCCGGCTGCGGGTCCACGACGGGGACCACGTGGAGGTCGGCGAGAAGCTCACCGAGGGCACCATCGACCCGCACGAGCTGCTGCGCATCCTCGGGCCTCGGGCGGTCCAGGTCCACCTGACGCAGGAGGTGCAGGAGGTCTACCGGTCGCAGGGTGTGCTCATCCACGACAAGCACATCGAGATCATCATCCGCCAGATGCTCAAGCGGGTCACGGTGATCGACTCGGGGTCCACCGAGTTCCTCCCCGGTGTGCTGGTCGACCGGGCGGTCTTCGAGGCGGAGAACCGCCGACTCGTGGCCGAGGGTGGCGAGCCCGCGGCCGGTCGCCCGGTGCTGATGGGTATCACCAAGGCCTCGCTGGCCACCGACTCCTGGCTCTCGGCGGCCTCCTTCCAGGAGACCACCCGGGTGCTGACCGATGCGGCGATCAACGCGCGCAGCGACTCGCTCATCGGCCTCAAGGAGAACGTCATCATCGGCAAGCTCATCCCGGCCGGTACGGGCATCAGCCGGTACCGCAACATCCGGGTCGAGCCGACCGAGGAGGCCAAGGCCAAGGTCTACTCCATGACCGGGTACCCGGAGACCGACTACGGGTTCGGGCCGGCCAGCGGCCAGGCGGTGCCGCTGGACGACTTCGACTTCGGGTCGTACCGCTGACGGGACCAACGGCGCCCCGCGCGTCCGCCGGCTGGCGGCGTGCGGGGCGCCGTCGTCTGGTGTCGGGCTGGCTGGTTTGTAGGCTGGGACGGTGAAGACGATGCCGGTGGCCGCCTCCAGCCCGGCGTTGCGCCATCCACTCGACCCCGATCCGGTGCGTTCGACCAAGTCCCGCGCCGTCTTCGCCCTCGGTCTGGTGGCTCTGCTGACCGGCCCGCTCGTCGGCGGTGTCGTGCCGGCCACGGTCGCGCTGCTGCTCGCCCGGCAGGCGCGCCGGGAGGCGTACGCCTCGGGCGGCTACCTCACCGGTGCCGCGTGGCTGCGGCGTGGTGAGCGACTGGCCCGGGCCGGACTGCTGCTCGCGTCCGCCACGCTGGTGGCGATGATCGTGCTCGGTGTGGTGGCCTTTGCCGAGACGCCGACCGGACAGGACTTCGCTCCCGGCTTCGACTGACCGGGGCCGCCGGCTCCGCCTGGATCCGCTGGCCAACCCGTGGCGCGGGATCCGCTCGGGAGGCCCTCGTCTGCCGGATCTCGGCGGGTCGCGTCCGTCGGCCGGGCGGTTGGTGAGGTTCGGGTCGCCGGGCGGGCTCGTCGTGGGGCGCGACGGTAGCCTGTCGCTTGGCACGACGTGGAAAGGTCCGGCCGGCGCGGGCGGTGCGCCCGGCATCGGGCCGGCGGTCAGGGGGGATGGCGTGACGGACGAGGCACAGCCGCCGGCTGCGGACCGTCCGGCGGGAGTGGAACCGCCCGGAGGGTCCGCACCGTGGTCCCCCGAACCGTCCCCCGGGCTGTCGGGCGAACAGCAGGGACACGCAGCCGCACCGCCGGGCGCGTGGTCGCGTCCCGTGGCCCCGGATCCGTCGGGCGGGAGTGGGCCGGCCGCAGCTCCGCCGTCGGATACGTCTTCGCCGCCCGCGGCGCCACCACCGCAGACGCCGGGGGTTTCGTCCCCGGCAGCGGTGGCGCACCCGCCGGCGGGGTATCCCGGATGGTCACCGGGGCCGACACCGTCACCCGTGACGTCGTACCCGGCAGGCCATCCGGCAGCGCCGGGCGGCGGGCCGCAGACGTACCCGGGACCACAGGGATCGCCACCGATCCCGGCCTGGGCGCCACCCCGACCGGCGGTGCCCGCTCCGCCTCGGGAGGCCTGGGGCCGCCCCCGCCGGGTGGATGTGGTGCCCGGTACGCCGTTCGGCGTCGTGCACCTGGACGTACCGGCGATCACCTCGGGGCCGGCGGTCGCGGCGCTGCTCGCCGGTATCGGCTCGATTCTCGTCGCCTTCGTCGTCGGCTGCCTCGGGCTGGCCGGGGCCGAGCCGGGTTGGGGCGGCTGGGTGGCCGGTGCGTTCGCGGTGCTGGCCGGACTGCTCGGTCTCGCCGCGGTCGTGCTGGGCGAGGTCGGGCGGCGGCAGGTGCGGCGTTCCGGCCACCAGCCGGCCGGACCAGGGTCCGCCGCGCCCGGGCAGACAGGGTTCCCGGGGCAGCCGGGACCGCCTCCTCCGGTGTTGCCGACGTCGTACGCCCCGTCGCCGGCCGTGTCGTATCCCGCCGCGCCGGGCGGGGGTCCGGCGGCGTCGGGCCCGGACGCCGCCGACGCGGCGGACCGGGGCCCCGGGTCCTCCGCCGCGCGGTTCACGGGGCGTGGCCTGGCCATCGCGGGGACGAGCTGCGGCGGGGTCGGACTCGCGCTCACCCTGCTGGCCCTCGCGGTCGCGGTGCTGCTTCAGGCGTAGCCCGGTGGCCACGTCGGCACGGCGTCACCGGGGGCGTCGGGCGTCACACCGCCGCGCACCAGGCAGCGCCGAACCGGCGTACGCCGTGGCGTACCGGCCGGGTCGTGCCGGGTTGCCGGGGCGGTACGCCGCGCGTCCGACACAGCCGGTACACTCAACTGTGGTAGTGCCTGCGCGCGGGCGACACGACGGGCGGATTCCCGCCGGGGGTTGTTGACAACCTCCCGGGGAGCTGTTTTGACGTGCCCACCCAGGGTAGGTACTCTTTCCTCTCGCGCCCGGGCGTGCCCGGGCGAATCGTGCGTGCGCTCGGGCTGGCATCCGCCCCCGGGTAGCGACACGACAAGGTCGAACAGGTCGGGACGCGCCAGCGTGCCGACGGCTGGAATCCGGCGCCGCCACAAGGTGCCGGGGCTCGCGAGAGGGCGACACGCCCGACCGCGGGTACCGGGGCCGTCGCCAGACGGACCCGGGTGGGAAATGTAGGAGAGCCACTCGCGAGGGCGGCTAAGACACGGCGCGGTCGCCACGGGCGACCGAAGGGAGCGGAGAAACCCGGTGCCCACGATCCAGCAGCTGGTCCGCAAGGGCCGCCAGGCGAAGACGAGCAAGACCAAGACGCCGGCACTGAAGGGAAGTCCTCAGCGGCGCGGCGTGTGCACGCGCGTGTACACCACCACCCCGAAGAAGCCGAACTCTGCGCTGCGCAAGGTCGCTCGTGTGAAGCTCAGCAGCCAGATCGAGGTGACCGCATACATCCCCGGTGTGGGGCACAACCTCCAGGAACACTCTCTCGTGCTGGTCCGTGGCGGCCGGGTGAAGGACCTCCCGGGCGTGCGCTACAAGATCGTCCGCGGCTCGTTGGACACCCAGGGTGTCCGTAACCGCAAGCAGGCGCGTAGCCGTTACGGCGCGAAGAAGGAGAAGAGCTGACATGCCGCGTAAGGGTCCCGCTCCGCGCCGGCCGGTCGCCGCGGATCCGGTGTACAACTCCCCGCTGGTGACCCAGCTGGTGAACAAGGTTCTGCTGCGCGGGAAGCGTCAGCTCGCCGAGCGCATCGTCTACCAGGCGCTCGAGGGCTGTCGGGAGAAGTCCGGTACCGATCCGGTCGTCATTCTCAAGCGCGCGATGGACAACGTGAAGCCGACCCTCGAGGTCCGCAGCCGCCGCGTCGGTGGCGCGACCTACCAGGTGCCGGTGGAGGTGCGTCCGGCCCGGGCCACCACCCTCGGGCTGCGTTGGCTGGTCACCTACGCCCGTGCCCGTCGGGAAAAGACCATGGTCGAGCGCCTGATGAACGAGCTGCTCGACGCGAGCAACGGTCTTGGCGCCGCCGTCAAGCGGCGTGAGGACACCCACAAGATGGCCGAGTCGAACAAGGCCTTCGCGCACTACCGCTGGTAACGACCGCGCGACCCCGGAGCGGTCCGCCGCGCCGGCCGCGAAGGTCGCGATGACGCCGACGAGACGACGACAAGTAGGGATTGAAGTGGCCGCCGCAGACGCGCTCGCCAAGGTACGCAACATCGGCATCATGGCGCACATCGATGCCGGTAAGACCACGACCACCGAGCGGATCCTGTTCTACACCGG
>CALGAM010000125.1 GCA_937951935.1 uncultured Micromonospora sp.
TCCACGGCGCGGATCAGGCCGAGGTTGCCCTCCTGGATCAGGTCGAGGAAGGCCATGCCCCGCCCGGTGTAGCGCTTGGCCAGCGAGACCACGAGCCGCAGGTTCGCCTCAAGGAGGTGGTTCTTGGCCCGCTCGCCGTCCCGTGAGATCCAGGTCAGGTCGCGGATCATCTCCCGGGAGAGCTCCACCTCGCCCTCCTCGGCGGCGCGCAACCGCTCGGCGGCGTAGAGGCCGGCCTCGATCCGCTTGGCCAGTTCGACCTCCTGCTCGGCGTTGAGCAGCGGTACCTTGCCGATCTGCTTCAGGTAGGCCCGGACGGAGTCCGCCGAGGCGGTCAGCTCGGCGTCCCGCCGAGCCTGCTTGAGCGCCTCCGACTCCTCGTCGTCCCACTCGAAGTCGTTGTCGCTCGCCGCGTCGGCCGCGTCCTCCTCGGCGGCCTTGGCCAGGTCGGCCGGCTCGTCGACGAGCACATCCTCGATCTCGGCGGCGAGATCCTCGGGGTCGAGGTCGTCGTCGAGCGGACCGTCCGGGTCCGCCATCTTGGCGGGGGTCGCCTTGGCCGTCTTGGCCGGCCCGGCGGACTTCGCGGCACGCGTGCTCTTGCCGGCGGCCTTGGTCGCCCCGCCGGTGGACTTCGCCGTTCCGCCGGCGGCCTTGGTCGCCCCCCCACCGGCCTTGGCCGCTCCGCCGGTGGCCTTGACAGCGACCTTGGCACCGGTCGCGGTCGCGGCACCGTCCGCGGCGAGCGCGGGCTTGGCCCGGGACGTGGTCTTCCGCGTCGTGCCGGTCGTCGCGTCGGCGGCGGGCGCCTGCTTGGGCGCCGGCGACGCGGACTTCTTCGTCGCCTTTGCGGTGGTCGCCCGGGACGCGGGAGTGGCGGAGCGCGCGGCGGCGACCCGACGGCGGGTGCTCGCCGAACCGTCGACCACGACGGTCACCCCGGCGTCCGAGAGGGCACGCAGAATCTTCTTGGCCTGGGCCGGAGTCACCTCAGCGGACTCGACAGCGCGCGCCAGCTCAGCCGACGTGAGCTGGCCGCCGGCGCTCTGGGCGCGGGCGATCAGAGTGTCGGTGAGTGAGCGTACGTCGGCGCCGATGTGGCGGGGTTCTGTCACGAATGACCTTCCGGAGGCGATGGGCGAGCACGGCCGGTCTCGGCCGGCACAGCGCGAAGCGTCGTGCCGGACCGATTGGTTGCGGGACCCCCGTGTCCCGGGCCGGCCGGTACTCGGCGGTCCGTAGCGCGTGGGCAGGCGTGAATTGTAACGCTGTCTGCGGCGATCATCCTGGCCGCACGCCGGATACGCGGTCCGGGGCTACCGAGTCGATACATGTTGTGAACTTTGTAAGGATGATACCCGCGGCCCGGGTAGCGCGTCGCGGCCGCGCGGGAAGGGGACGTGATGCAGGCAGGCACTCCGGCTCCGGACGAGTTGCTGAAGATCGCGGTCGAGATCGTCCGGCAGGCGGCCGACACGGCACGGCGGATGCGCGCCGAGGGTGTGTCGGAGGTCGCCACCAAGAGCACCGCCACCGACGTGGTCACCGCCGCCGACCGGGCGGTCGAACGGGAGGTGGTCGCCGCGTTGCGGAGCCTCCGGCCCGGGGACACGGTCCTGGGGGAGGAGTACGGCGGCACCGAGGCGGCCCACGCCGGCTCCGGGGCCGTGCGGTGGATCCTGGACCCGATCGACGGCACCGTGAACTACCTGTACGGCCTGCCCAACTACGCGATCTCCCTGGCGGCCGAGGTCGGCGGCCAGGTGGTCGCCGGGGTGGTCCACAACGCGGTCACGGGCGACGAGTGGACCGCCATCCGGGGTGGGGGCGCCTACCGGGCGGGTCGCCGGCTGCACGGCTCGGCCGAGACCGAGCTCAGCCAGGCGCTGGTGGCCACCGGATTCGGGTACGACCCGGCGCGGCGCACCCACCAGGCGGCCGTGCTGCACAGGCTGATATCCCACGTGCGGGACATCCGCCGGTTCGGTGCCGCCTCGCTCGACCTCTGCATGGCCGCCGAGGGGTTGGTCGACGCGTACTACGAGCGCGGACTCAACCTCTGGGACCACGCCGCCGGCGGGCTCATCGCGACCGAGGCGGGCCTGCGCGTCGGCGGTCTGAACGGCGCCGGGCCGGGGCCCGAACTGCTCATCGCCGCGCCGCCGGCGCTGTTCGGTCCGCTCCACGACCACCTGGCCCGGTTCGGTGCCACGGACGGGCCGTAGCCGCGCCGACCGTCGCGGAACCGGGGTGGGGGGCGGCCGGCGCGGTCGGGGCGGCCGTCCCACCGTCGTCGTCGGAGGGCTGTGGCCGGCGGTCGGGCCTGGCGCGCGCGTCCCGGTGCCGCCGCCTCCGGGCGGGGACGGCGGCACCGGGGGCGGTCAGCTCAGGTCGGGGTCGGCACAGGTGCCGGGAGGCAGCTGCGGCCCGCCACCACCCTGGGCCAGCGCCTGGCTCACCTCGGTGATCGTGGCCAGCTGCTTGAAGTCGGGGCCGATCACCACGTCGACCACGTCGGTGTCACGGTTCTCGTCGTACTCCGGCGTCGCCTCGTTCAGGAAGTACGCCTTCAGCACGTGGTACGAACCGACGCCTCTCGGGCCGTACCGCAGCACCGCGACACCCTCGCCGGGCTTGTTCTTCGGCTCGTTGCCGAACTTGAGGACCTGGAACTGCCGGTTCTCGAAGTCGGTCTTCACCGAACCCGCCAGGCCCGGGATGTCGGTGCCGTTGTAGACGTTGATCTTGATGTCCTTCGGCATCCGCAACCGGGTGTCGGCGAGCTTGTAGCCCTCCGGACACCCACTGGCGCTGCCCTTGCCCGCCTGGGTGTCACGGACCAGGGTGATCGCGACGAAGATCACGGCGACGACCGCGAGCATGCCGACGATGACGAGGGCTCGGACGCGCGCGAAACTCATCTACCCTGCTCCCCGAGGCTCGTCGGTGACAGATGTCGACCGGCCGGGCTGACCGGTCGCGGCTATCGAGTATGCCGGCACCGCCCACGGCTGTCCGACCGGGTGTGGAAACCGGCGAATCCGTCGGCGTGCCGACGACGATCAGCCGACCACTGACCCTATCTTCGTGTCGCCTGAGTCACATTGGGAACAACTCCGGGCGCTCGGACGTACAACCAAGCCGCGGGGACGGTATACATGCCTCGCCTGAAGGGGGGTAAGGTACCCCGCTCGGCGGGGGAGTCCCGCCCGGCGGCCGCGACCCGGACGAGCGCCAGGGCGGGCAACCGGAAGCGACGGCCGGCCAGCGGGAACCGAAACATCGCCTTCCGGTGTTACAACCGGAAGCGACCATATCGACATGGGAGAGTGAAACCGATGGCCACCGACTACGACGCCCCGCGTCGCGACGAGGTCGACCTCGGCGAGGACAGCCTGGAAGAGCTCAAGG
>CALGAM010000126.1 GCA_937951935.1 uncultured Micromonospora sp.
TCCGCGACGGCCCTGGCCAGCCGGTTCGGCGGGGTCACGGTCTCATCGGAATCCGAGACGCGAGGCCCATCCTCATACCCGGTACCCTTGTACGGTGACGCTGCGCCTGTACGACACCGCTACCCGTTCGGTGCGGGACTTCGTCCCCCTGCGTGCCGGTCGGGTGGGGATCTACCTGTGTGGTCTCACCGTCCAGTCCCCGCCGCACATCGGCCACCTTCGCTCGGGGGTGAACTACGACGTGCTGCGGCGCTGGCTGCTGCGCAGCGGCTACGAGGTGACGTTCGTCCGCAACGTCACCGACATCGACGACAAGATCCTGGCGAAGGCGGTCCAGCAGCAGCGCCCGTTCTGGTCGATCGCGTACGCCAACGAGGTGATCCTCGGCGCCGCCTACCGGTCGCTCAACGTGCTGCCACCGACGTACGAGCCCCGGGCCACCGGGCACATCCCGGAGATGCACGAGCTGATCAAGAAGCTCATCGCGGCCGGGCACGCCTACCCGGCCGACGACGGCTCCGGTGACGTCTACTTCGACGTCGGGTCGTACCCGGAGTACGGCAGCCTCTCCCACCAGGACCCGGACGCCACGATTGCCGCCCCGGAGGAGGGGCGGGGCAAACGGGATCCCCGGGACTTCGCGCTCTGGAAGGGCGCCAAGCCGGAGGAACCGGCCGAGGCGTCCTGGCCGTCGCCGTGGGGGCGGGGCCGGCCCGGCTGGCACATCGAGTGCTCGGCGATGTGCTGGCGCTACCTCGGCGCCGAGTTCGACATCCACGGCGGCGGGCTGGACCTGACCTTCCCGCACCACGAGAACGAGCGGGCCCAGTCCCGGGCGGCCGGACTGCCGTTCGCCCGCTACTGGGTGCACCACGGCCTGCTCAACATCGGCCAGCTCAAGATGAGCAAGTCGCTCGGCAACGTCATCGACCTCGACCACGTCGCCCGGTTGGGGGTACGGCCGGCGGAGCTGCGCTACTACCTGGTCGCCCCGCACTACCGCTCCCGGATCGACTACTCGGACGAGTCGCTGCGGGAGGCGGCGGTGGCGTACCGGCGGGTGGAGGGCTTCGTCCGCCGCGCCGCCGACCGGGTCGGGGCGGGCAAGCTCGGCGCCCTGCCCGACGCCTTCGGCGCGGCGCTCGACGACGACCTGAACACCGCGGCCGCCCTCGCCGTCCTGCACGAGTCGGTCAAGACCGGCCAGCTCGCGCTGACCGGGGGCGACGACGAGGGGACCCGGGCGGCGCTGGCCGAGGTCCGGGCGATGCTGGACGTCTTCGGCCTGGACCCCCTCGACCCGGCCTGGGGTGAGGGCGGGCACGATGGTGAGCTGCGGGGTGTGGTCGACGCGCTGGTCGCGCTGGCGGTCGAGCAGCGGGCCGAGGCTCGGGCCCGCAGGGACTGGGCCGCCGCCGACGCCATCCGGGACCGCCTGCGCGCCGCCGGCGTGGTGGTCGAGGACACCCCGCAGGGCACCCGTTGGACGATCGGAGAGCAGAGCTGATGCCCGGAAACTCGCAGCGCCGCGGCCGTCGGGCCACCCCGAAGAAGGGCGCCCCGGTCGGTTCCGGCGGCAAGAACCGGGCCAGCCTCGCCGGCCGGGGCCGGACCCTGCCCGCCGACGAGCGCCCCTGGCACAAGGCGTACTCCGGCACCGAGAAGCTGCCGCGGCGGACCGCCTGGAAGCAGGAGAAGGAGCGCCGGGCCGCCGCCGCCGAGGGCCGGATACCCAAGGTCGGCACTCCCGGCACCAAGGACACCACCTGGGGCAAGGGTGCGCGCCGGGCGGTCAGCGCGGGCCGGGGCGCGGCGACCGCCGGGCGGATCACCGACCGGCCGGTGCCCCGGGCCACGCCCGGTCGTAGGAGTGTGCCGAGCCGGGAGGCCCCCGAGCTGCTGGTCGGCCGCAACCCCGTGGTGGAGGCGCTTCGCGCGCAGGTGCCGGCCACGGCGTTGTACGTCGCCCAGGGCATCGACATCGACGACCGGGTGAACGAGGCGGTCCGGACGGCGGCCGACCGGGGTGTCCCGATCATGGAGGTGAGCCGGGCCGAGCTGGACCGGATGACCGGCGGGGTGCTGCACCAGGGGATCGGCGTGCAGGTGCCGCCGTACAACTACGAGGTCTTCGAGGACCTGGTCGCGTTGGCGTTGGAGCAGCCCTCCCCGCTGCTGGTCGGGTTGGACGGGATCACCGACCCGCGCAACCTCGGCGCGGTGATCCGGTCGGCGGCGGCGTTCGGCGCCCAGGGGGTCTTCGTCCCGGAGCGGCGGGCCGCCGGGATCACCGCGACCGCCTGGCGGACCAGTGCGGGCGCGGCGGCCCGGGTGCCGGTCGCCCAGGTCACCAACCTGACCCGGGCGTTGAAGCACGCCCAGCAGGAGGGTTTCCTGGTGGTCGGGCTGGACGCCGACGGCGAGACCGACCTGTACGACCTGGAGGCGGCGACCGGCCCGCTCGTGGTGGTGGTCGGCTCCGAGGGCCGGGGCCTGTCCCGGCTCGTCGGGCAGACCTGTGACCTTCGGGTACGCATCCCCATGGCCTCCGACGTGGAGTCGCTGAACGCCAGTGTGGCGGCGGCGGTGGCGCTCGCCGAGGTGTCGCGGCGCCGTCTGGCCGCCTGACCGCCGCACGGCCCCGGCCACGATCCGGTCCGGCGCGGTTGATCGGCGGGCCCGGCCGGGTGGCCGGCCGCCGGCCCGCCGGGGGGCGTGGGGGCCGGCGGCCGACGTCTGTCGGTTTGCCGACTCGGTGTCAGGGGTCGCCCTGGAAGGGGTCGGCCCAGGCGAGAAACCGCGCGTGTAGTCGCGCCGGGTCCGGGCCGGGATTCGGGTGGAGCTTGTAAAGGTCCTCGGTCGCTTGGTGCAGCAGCAGTCCGAGGTGGACGCGTAGCGCCACCGGATCGGCGTGGTATTCGACGCGGAGCAGACTGCGCGCGGCGAGGCAGGGCCATTCGGTTTCGCAGATCCGACAGTTCCAGGTTGGCCGTCTCGGCGTGTGCTCGGGCTGCGTGTTCATCGCGGCGGGGAATGGTTCCGGGAGTTCGTGGAACTTCTACGACTTCCGGTTCCTGGAATGCCGTGCGCCGAAGCCGACGTCGTTCCGTTGCGTCGGCACCGCGAAGCGGGACGGGCCGTGGGTGTGTTCGGGTCGCGAGGCGGCGCGGGCGCGGGCGAGCTGCCCCGGGGTCAGGTTTCCGGGGCGGCCGTTGGCCAGGTATGGCCAGGTCGGCGCGTCCCATCCCGGGCGCTGCCGGGGGCGCGGGACGGGCGGGTCCGGCAGGGCGGCGACGGCGGCGTCCCAGGCCGCGACGCCGCAGCGGGCGCGGGCGAGCATCTGGCCGTGCACCTCGGGGCAGGGAAAACCGCGCCAGCCACACCGGCAGTGGCGCCACAGGGTACGCCAGTCCCGGCGGTGGATCATTCGATGTGATCGTGACGGCCGCGCACGCATTCGGAAGCCCTCCTGAAACGTGGGGAATGGTGGAAGCGGGGGCCGCCTCGTAAGGGGAGGACCTGGCGGCCCCCGCGCGGTTCCGCCCGTCCTTACCCGGACCACTGGATCCGAGCGGTTCCGCTGAAATCCAGCCTGGACTGTCGACACCCGTTGATGGAAGACTGGCGGCGCGCAACGTTCCGCAATCCAGCACCCCGCACCGACACGAAGGGTTGGGAATAGTGAATAACAATGGGCTTCCACGGGTCCTGAAGTTCCTGCGTGCCATGAGCGGGCTCACCCAGGAGCGGGTCGCCGAGCGTCTCAACGTGAGCACGTCGCTGATCGCCAAGTTCGAGACGGGCCGGCTCGTGCCGATGCCGGACACGGCCGCGCAGATCGACAAGCTCTACGGCAGCGGCGACCTGGTCCAGGAGCTGTCCGCCGACGCTCGCCGGTCGGGGCCGCCGGAGTGGTTCCGGCAGTGGCCGGACCTGGAGCGCGA
>CALGAM010000127.1 GCA_937951935.1 uncultured Micromonospora sp.
GGCGGCAGACCACCGCGCCGTAACACCGGAACGGCCTGAGACGCTGTCCCAGGTGCCGGCTGGGGTGCGGCATGCTCCGGTGTCCCCAGCCACCGGGTCCGCGTACCCCAGCCGGCCCGGGCCCCACACCGCGCACGTGGGCGCGGGCCGCGACGGGTCGCGCCGGACGGGTCGGGACCACCGGCGTCCCCCGGAGGATTCCTGGCCACCCCGGCCGCTGCCGCGACGCGACACCCGTCCCGTCACCCGCGGTGTGGGTCGGCGTGCCCGCTCAACGCAGCGCGGGCAGGACCCGGGTCGCGTACAGGTCGAACAGGCCCTGGTGGTGCGGCCCGGTGTTGGCGACGTAGACCTCGTCGAAGCCGGCCCTGGCGTACGTGTCGATCATCTCCAGGTGGGCGTCCGCGTCGTTGCCGCAGACCACAACGTTGCCCATCATCTCCGGGGTGACCAGCTTCGACACCTGCTCGAAGTGTCGGGGCGAGGGCAGGACCTGCGACAGCTCCCCGGGGATGGCCTGGTTCGGCCAGCGCTCGTACGCGATCCGGGCGCCCTCCTCGGCGCTGTCGGCGAAGGCCGCCTTGAACCCGCCCTGGCAGATCCTGCTCCCGCCGCCGCCGCTCCGGAACCGCCGGACCAGGTCGGCGTCGGGCATCGTGCTGACGTAGCCGTCGCCGATCCGGGCCGCCACGTCGACCGCCTTCGGCCCGAAACCGGAGACGTAGATCGGCGGCGGGGTCTCGGGCATGGTGTAGATCCGGGCGTTCTCCACCGTGTAGTGCCGGCCCCGGTGCTCGACGAAGCCGCCCCGCCAGAGGGTGCGGATCACCTCGACGGCCTCCTCAAGCATCTCCAGCCGGACGTCGGCGCTGGGCCACGGGTCGCCGAAGATGTGCTCGTTGAGCGCCTCGCCGGTGCCGACGCCGAGCACGAACCGCCCCTCGTGCAGGACGGCGCTGGTCGCCGCCGCCTGGGCGACGACCGCCGGATGGATCCGTACGGTCGGGCAGGTGACCGCGGTGGTCACGGGAAGCCGGCAGACCTGGCTCAGTGCGCCGATCACGGACCAGACGAACACGCTCTGCCCCTGGGCGTCGGTCCAGGGATGGTAGTGGTCGGAGATCCACAGGGCCTCGAATCCGGCGCGTTCGGCTGCCTGGGCCTGGGCCAGCAGCTCCGCCGGGGCGTACTCCTCGCTCGACAGCCAGTAGCCGATCCGCATGTTCTCCTCCACGGGCGTGTGTCGCGGCTGCCCGCTCTCCTACCCGTCCCGGTACCCGATATGTCCGCTCGGAGCCCGGGGCCTCGGCACACGGCGGATCGTCGTGTCGCCCGCAGAGGAGGGTGCCCGGGTGACACCGGTGAAATGGTGCCGTCCGGTTACGCCTCAGGGTGCGGTCCGCGGCGCCCCGGCCGACCCGGCGAGGTCAGCCCGCCCGTCGGCCCGGCGCAGCCACAGCGCGACGGCCCAGAGGACGGCCACCGGCAGGGCCACCGGCACGAGCAGCGGCAGCCACCGGCCGAGCGCCAGGACCGCGACCGGCACCAGCAGGCACCCGGTCAGGACGAGATTCGCGCGGGCCGGCCGGAGCCGGTACGCCGCCAGCAGCGGCGCCGCCGCGAACGCCACCGCGGTCAGGACCGCGACGACGACCGGCGCGGTGGTCCGGGGCGGGGCGGACGAGGCGAGCAGCAGCGTGATCCACACCGCGCCCGGCAGGGTCACGAGCAGGACGGGCGCCCACAGTACGTGGCGGGCGACCCGCCGGATGGTCTCGGTGTCGGCCCGCCGGCCGAGCAGGACCGCCGCCGTCACCACGACCGCGAGAGCGCCGAGGCCGACGAGCACCAGCCCCGGGAGCGCCCGGCCGGTGCCGTCGGGGCAGGCCAGCTCCCCCTCGGGCGGCACGTCTCCGCCCGCGGGGCGGCATCCCACCCCGAGCGCGGAGAGCACCCCGAGGCCGACCCCGCCGACGACGCCGCCGACCACCGTCGCGACACAGCCGGTCACGACGTACCAGATGAACAGTTCCGCCCCGTCGAAGCGGCGCTGCTGCCTCTGCCGCGACATTCCGATCGCCCCCTGGTCACCACGAGGTCCGGGCGTGGTGCCGGGTCACGGGGCCAACCGGCGTCCGCCCGTGACCGGCTCCGCACCTCTCACCTTATGGGTTCAGTGTCCGGGTCAGCCCGGCGACCACCGCGGTGGTGAGCACCCAGCCGGCCAGCACCAGCAGCGCGGAGACGTACTCGGTGGCGCCGGACGGGTTCCAGGCGTTGTCGTGACCCAGGTTGACGATCGGCAGCAGGGCGTCGAGCGCCTGTAGCGCGGCGTTCGGAGTCGGCGCCTCCTCCGCGTTGCGGGGTTCGGGCGGGTCCAGCGCGAAACACACCGTTCCGAGCGCCCAGAACCCGAGCAGCCAGATTCCGGCCTGCCAGGTGCGGTAGCCGTACCCGATGAGCCCGTCGACCAGGTAGCCGAAGAGCCGCCCCGGCAGGCGGAGGGTCGCCCGACGCCGCCGCTGCCGCTCCAGCAGCACCCGGCGGGCCTCCGCCTCCTGCCCGCCCCGCCGGTACGCCTCGGCGAGCTGCTCGTACGGCTGCGGGGCGTACCCCTCCGGGCTGCGGCGCAGCCAGTCGAGCCGCTGCCGGACGGTCACCGGCACCAGCGGCGACGGGATGCCGGGCCCGGTCGGGGCGCGGGCGACCAGCAGCCGGTACGTGCAGCCGACCAGATCGAGTTCCGCCGCCCACGTCTCCGGATTGTCGAAGATCGTCTCGGCCTGCACGCCGGCGAGCCGGACCCGGCCGGTCGGCCGGGTCGCGAAGGTCAGCCAGAGGCTGGCGACCCGCGCCCCGCCTAGGTTCAACGCGAAGCCGCCCGGGTTGTGCAGGCTGGCGCCCATGAGGTTGAGCTGGCTGCCGACCTGGCAGTGGATCAGGCGCAGCTCGCCGTCGGCGGCGAAGCCGTGCCGGGCGGTCAGGTCCCCGCCGACGGTCAGCCGGTCCGCGCCGAACACCACGCGCCCCGGGCATCGCATCCGCGTACCGTCGAGGTGGACGCTGCCGCCGACCCGCGCGTCCCGCAGGTCGACCGGGCCGGTCACCGTGCAGTCGGTCAGGGTCACGTCCTTGCGGACCTCGATCAGCCGCGCCGACAACCCGGGCAGGGTGCAGTCGACGAACGCCAGGTCCACCACCCGTGCCCCGGCCAACTCCGGTACGTCGGTGAAGACGCACTCGTGGAACGACACCGGCACCGCGACCTCGATGTCGCGCAGGTCGAGCCGGCCGACGATCCGGGCGGACCGGAGCCGCAGCGCCGCCCGGGGCGGGGTCCCCGGGCGGGTGAGGAGGTCGGCCAGGACCTCCGCCCGCACCTGTGCCCGCGCCGGGTGCGGCACGCCACCCAGGTCCACGGTGACGCCGCGCTCGTACGCCGCCCGGATCCGGCGCTGGGCCGGGTCTCCTCCCCACCGTCCCCACACGCCACACAGGATCGCAGGCGCGCTCGAATGTGGGGCGTCCCGCCACCGGAG
>CALGAM010000128.1 GCA_937951935.1 uncultured Micromonospora sp.
TCGCCGGGTTCCACCTCGGCGGTCGGCGGGGCACCGAGGGAGCACGCACCGGGTGGGCGGTGGCACCCGGCGGCGCGGGACGGTCGTGGCGTGGGGTGACGCACACGCCCCACGCCACGGTCTCACAGCCAGCGGTTACGCCGGAACCAGCGGTAGAGGCCGAGGGAGATCGCCAACATCAGGGCGAGCACCACGGGATAGCCGTACTTCCAACCGGTCTCCGGCATGAACTCGAAGTTCATCCCGTAGATCCCGGCGATCGCGGTCCAGACCGCGGCGATCGCGGCCCAGGCGGCGATCTTGCGCATGTCGTTGTTCTGGTCGACCGTCACCTGCGCCAGCCGCGCCTGCAGGATGGAGTTCAGCAGGTCGTCGTAGGAGTTGAGCTGCTCGACCGTCCGGGTGAGGTGGTCCTGGACGTCCCGGAAGTACCGTCGCATCTCGGTGGGCACCTCGCCGCGGTTCACCTGCCCGGTGAGGGTCATCAGCGGACGCTGCAGCGGGACGACGGCCCGCTTGAACTCGACGAGTTCCCGCTTCATCTGGTAGATCCGCTGGATCCGGCCCTGCGCCTGGCGGGCGAAGACCTCGCCCTCCAGCACCTCCAGGTCGTCGCCGACCCGGTCGGTCACCTCCAGGTAGATGTCGACGATGCGGTCCATGACCGCGTACGCCACCGCCCACGGGCCGTGGCACAGGAGTTCCTTGCGTGACTCGAGGTCCGCTCGGACCGCCGCGAGCCCGCACGCGTCCCCCTGCCGCACGCTCACCACGAAGTCCGGCCCGATGAACAGCATCACCTGACCGGTCTCGATGACGTCGGTGTTCTCGGTCAGCTCGCCGTTGCGGACGTAGCGGACCGTGCGCAGCGCCAGGGCGCTGACGTCGCCGAACTGTTCGAGCTTGGGGCGCTGTCCCGCCTTGACCGCGTCCTCGACGGCAAGCTCGTGCAGCCCGTACGTCTCGGCCACGGTGGCCATCTCGGTCAGGCTCGGCTCGTGCAGCACGACCCAGACGAAGGCGCCGTCCTGCTCCCGGGCGGCCTTCAGTGCCTCGGCGTGGTGCCACTCTCCGGGCTGCCGCACGCCGTCGACGTACAGGGCGCAGTCGACCAGGCCGACGTGGCCCGGGCGGCGGACGTCCGGGGGCTGCGGCTGGGTCGCCTCGGTGCTGAGGATCCGGCTCACCGCCCGGACCGGTGCGGTCCAGGCGCGCGGTTTCGTCCGGCCGCGCCCGCTGGCTGGCACGTGGTCGTGACGGACCCGGTCCGGCATGGTCACCGCCCCCCTTCCGACCGCACATCCCTGCGCGTTGCAGCGTACGCCGACGCGGCGAACCGTCGACACTCCGTGAACGGCCCGGACACCGGGCCGGGGTGCGGAGCAGGGAGGCCCGGTCTCATCCCACGGCCGTCGGCCGGCTCGTCGTCGGGTCGTCCGCCGTCGGTGACGCGTCGTCAGCCGGGCCGTGCCGGACGGCGAGGTCGGCGCCGGGTGGACCGTCCACGTCGGGGGGTGAGGTGCGGACGGCCCACCCGGCACCCTTGGGGGCGGGGGTTCTGTCTGTGGGCACTCGTCGCGGCCAATCGACGGGCCGGGGCGGATCCGTCGCCCGAACGCCCTCGACCTTGACGCGAGTGGTGCTCGCAGCATTGTGGGCCGCTTACCGGCTCCGAGGGAACCCCGGAACGGCTACTGGACAGTTTTGTCGGATATCCGACACAAACTGTTGTCCGGGGGTCGGCGTCCGGTGGCTCCACCTAGCCGCGTACCGCCTCGATCGCCTCGGCCAGCCGACGGACGCCCTCGTCGATCTGGTCGACCGTCACCGCCGAGTACGCCAGCCGCAGCGAGTGGTGACCCCCCTCGGGCACGAAGTCGCTCCCCTTCACCACGGCCACCCCACGCTCGGCGGCCGCCGGCACCAGCCGCTCCACGTCCACGTCCTCCGGCAGCTCGACCCACAGGAAGTAGCCGCCGTTCGGCTCGGTGAACCGCGCCCCGGGAATGTGCGTGCGGAGCGCGGCGGCCAACGCGGCGGCCCGCTCACCGAGCGCGGTGCTGACGGTGCGGATCGAGCGGTCGATGTCACCGGAGACGCAGAACTGGTACACGATCGCCTGGGCCACCATGCCGGGCGAGATGTAGAGGTTCGTCGCCTGCTTGGCGATCTCGGCGATCAGGTCCGCCGGCCCCACCAGGTAGCCGACCCGTACCCCCGGACAGACCGTCTTGGTGAAGCTGGAGGCGTGGACCACGTTGGCGCCGTCGTCCAGGCTCAGCATCGAGGGAAGGGGCTCGCCCCGGAACCGGATGTCCGCGTACGGGTCGTCCTCGAAGATCGTGAAACCGTACTCGGCGGCCAGCTCGATCAGCCTGCGCCGCTTCTCCAGCGACAGGGTCACCCCGGCCGGGTTCTGGAAGTTCGGGATGATGTGGGCCAGCTTCGGACGCAGCCCGGAGCTGAGCAGGCCCGCGAGCTCGTCGGTGTCGATCCCGTCCGGTTGGACGGTGACCGCGTGCACCTTGCTCCCCATCCGCTGCAGGTTCAGCAGCGTCCGGTCGTACGTCGGCCGCTCCACCACCACGTCGTCACCGGGCTGCAGCAGGTGCTGGAACAGGAAGGCGTCGGCCTGCAACGACCCGTTGGTGACCAGGACCTGGTCGACCTCGACACCGTGCTTCTCAGCGATCCACCTCCGCAGGGGCGGGTATCCGACGGAGGTGCCGTACCCGGTGATGCCGGCCGGGTCGGTCTCGAAGGCCCGTCCGGCGGCAGCCTTGAGCCCGTCGATGTCGACGATGTCCAGCGACGGCGCCCCACGGGCGAAGGAGATCAGCTGCTCAACAGTCATGACTACCCAGCGTACGGGCGCTCTCCGGGTCCCAGGCGCAGGCAGGGCGATGTCCGAATCCTGAGCAGCCCGGCGCTGGCTAGTCTCGACTGGTGCCCACCGATTCCGACCCCCTGCGCCGCGCCGGAGCGCCCGTCGACGACGGCGGGCGGATCGATCGTCGGCGGCGGTCGCCCCACCGGAGACCCCACCCGCACACCGGGGTCACCGCCGGCGGCCACCGGAGACCGGACACCACCGTCGGGGAGGCGCCGACCCGCGAGGCCGCCGAGGTGACCGGACGGCGCGTCCCACCGGCACCCGGCCCGGGCGGCAGGCCCGCCGACACCGGCGCCCACGGCGTCGCCCGGGTCGAGACGACCGTGCCCGTCCGCGCCGACGACACGGACGGGATCCGCGCACTTCCCCTGATCGTCCGGTGAACGCACACGTCATCCCCGACCAGCCGGGTCACCCGACGACGCCGTCCCGACCGGGACCCGACGACGTCCCGCCCCGGTCACCCCAGCCGGAACCCGACACCGTCCGGCTCGCGCCGCACCAGGCAGCCGCGCTCGTCTGGCCGGCCGTCGACCGGGTCTTCCTGGCGGCGATGGCCGCCGCCAGCCGGGCCGGCGCGAGCCTGCGGCAACGCTACGGCGGTCCGTCGGCGATCGGCTTCCTGGTCGACTTCCGGACCCGGCTCGCCGCGCCGGGCGGCACCGTCAGCGCCGCGCAGTTCGCCGCCCTGACCCGGTACGCCGACCACACGGAGTGCCAGCGGGTCCTGGACAAACAGGTCGCACACGGCATGATCCACCGGCGGGACGACGGCGGGATCTCCGCCACCGAGCGGGGGCGGAGCTTCCTGGCCGAGCTGTACGAACTGCACGCCCGGGTCACCGCGGAGATCTGGGCCGGACACGACGAGCGGGTACGACGGCTGGTCGGCACCCTCGGCCGGCTCCTCGACGCCGCCCTGGACGACCCGACCTGCGGCGACGGGGCCTTCCGGGCCATGGCACCGCCGTACGAACCGGACGGCACGCCCTGCGGGGTGCTGCTGCTCAACCGCCTCGGCACGCTCCGGTACCACCGGGCCGACGCCCACGCGGCGGCCTGGCAGGCGGCCGGGCACACCGCGCGCAGTGTCGTCGCGCTGGCCTCCGGGCCGGAACGGCTCGCCATCGAGCAGGACACCGACCGCCGGGCCGCCCGCCCGTACGCCGTGCTCAGCCCGCCGGAGCGGCTCCGGCTCCTCGCGGACCTGGCCGCGCTGCCCGGCTGACCGGCGACACCGGTCAGCGCGCCCGGCCGGCGCCCGCCGCGGGTGCGTGCGGGGTCGACACCGGCGCCGCCCGCCGTTCGTCCGGGATTCGCGCCCCCGTGACGCGGCGCTATCCTCCCTGCGGTGGCGGCTGTCGTGAGGAGGCTCGACGGATGATCGGTTTGGTGCTCGCCGCGGGCGCCGGACGACGGCTGCGGCCGTACACGGACAGCCTGCCCAAGGCGCTCGTGCCGGTCGACGGCGAGACGACGATCCTCGACATCGCGCTGCGCAACCTCGCCGCGGTCGGCCTCACCCGCGTCACCGTGGTGGTCGGGTACGCCGCCGAGGCGGTCCGGGCCCGGCGCTCCGCCCTGGAGGACCGGCACGGGGTGACGCTGACCCTGGTGCACAACGACCGGGCCGAGGAGTGGAACAACGCGTACTCGCTCTGGTTGGCCCGCGACCACTTCGCCGAGGGGGCGCTGCTGGTCAACGGCGACACCGTGCACCCGGTCAGCGTGGAGAAGACCCTGCTGGCCCAGCGTGGACCCGGTGTCCTGCTCGCCGTCGACACCCTCAAGAGGTTGGCCGACGAGGAGATGAAGACGGTCTTCGACGACCGTGGCCAGCTCACCCGGATCACCAAGCAGATGGACCCCGCCGAGGCGTACGGGGAGTACATCGGCGCGACCCTGATCGAGCCGCACGTCGCCGCCGACCTCGCCGACGCGCTGGAGGCGACCTGGCGGCGCGACCCCGGCCTCTACTACGAGGACGGCTACCAGGAGTTCGCCGACCGGGGTGGCGAGGTGCGGGCGGCTCCGATCGGCGACGTCTCCTGGGTCGAGGTCGACAACCACGACGATCTCGCACGGGCCCGGGAGATCGCATGCCGCTACTAGCCCGTACCGTCAACACCCCGCTGGTCATCGACGTACGCCGGGGGGCGATCGCGGACCTCGGGCCGCTGCTGGCCGACCGCCGCATCTCGGCGGGGGGCGAGGTGGCCGTGGTGGTCGGACCGGGCCAGGGTGAACGGATCGCCGAGCTGATCCGTCCCGGCCTCGGCAAGGCCGACGTCTTCACCGTCTGCGGCGGCACGATCGAGGCGGCCCAGCAGCTCGGCGAGCAGCTGCGCCGCCGCTCCTACGACGCGGTGGTGGGCATCGGCGGCGGCAAGACGATCGACACCACGAAGTACGCCGCCTCCCGGTACGGCATCCCGATGGTGAGCGTGGCGACCAGCCTGGCCCACGACGGCATCGCCTCCCCCACCGCCTCGCTGGACCACGAGGGTGGCAAGGGGTCGTACGGCGTGCACATCCCGATCGCCGTCGTGGTCGACCTCGACTTCGTGGAGAACGGCCCGGACCGGCAGACCCAGGCCGGCATCGGTGACGCGCTCAGCAACCTCAGCGCGATCGCCGACTGGGAGCTGGCCCACCGGGTACGCGGCGAGCCGATCGACGGGCTGGCGGTGACGCTGGCCCGCTCGGGGGCGGAGGCCCTGGTCAACCACCCCGGGAAGATCACCGACGACGACTTTCTCACCACTCTCGCCGAGGCGCTGATCCTGGGTGGCCTGGCCAGCTCGATCTGCGGGTCGACGCGCCCGGTCAGCGGCGGCTGCCACGAGATCTCCCACGCCATCGACCAGCTCTACCCGGGCACCGCCTCCCACGGCGAGCAGGTCGGGCTGGGCGCGCTCTTCTGCACCTACCTGCGGGGTGACCTGGGCCGGTTCGCGCAGCTCGCCACCTGCCTGCACCGGCACGGCCTCCCCACCGTCCCGGCCCAGCTCGGGCTCGACGACGAGAGGTTCGTCGCCGCGGTCCGGCACGCGCCGACCACCCGGCCGGACCGGTACACGATCCTCGAACACCTCGACCTCACCCCGGACGCGATCCGTGAACGGCTGGCAGACTACGTCGATGCAATCCGTGAACACCTCGGTTGAGGCATCCGGGTCCCCCCGGCCCACCGCCGCAGACTTCTACCGCGTCAACCGGGGCGGCGGGCTCTTCAGCGAGGCGTTCAGCCAGCGGCTCGGCGCCGGCCTGGCCCTGGCCGCCCACCGGGCCGGGCTGCCACCGACCGCGCTGACCATCGCGAACCTGCTGCTCGGGCTGGCGGTCTCGGCGACCGTGGTGGTGCTGGCCGACCGGGTCGCGGCCGGTTCCGTACCGGCGTGGGCGGTGGGACTCGTCGCGCTGGTCGGCTGGCAGGTGGCGTACGGGCTGGACTGCGCGGACGGGCAGCTCGCCCGGGTGACCGGCCAGGGCAGCCCCGCCGGGGCCCGGGTCGACGTGCTCTGCGACGTGGCGGCCCAGATCGCGCTGGTCACCGCCCTGTCGGCCACCTCGCTGGCGCAGCGCCCGTCGACGCCGGTCTGGCTGGTCGCGGTGTTCGCCGGCACCTGGATGGTCAACCTGGTCACCTCGGTGATGCAGGCCGGACCGAACGCGGCCAGCATGGTCACCTCGACCTCGCTGCCGGTGCGCGTGGTCAAGCTGATCCGGGACTACGGCGCGGTCATCTTCGTGGCCGGGCTGGTGCTGACCGTGGTGCCGGCCTGGACCACCTGGCTGATCGCCGCCTTCACCTTCGTCAACGGCGGTTTCCTGCTGGCCAGCATCGGTTTCTCCGCCCGCGCCTCGCTGCGCTGAGGGTCGGGGGTACGCCGACGAGGGGCCCTCGCGCGGCGGCGGACGCCGGCCGGGCCCCTGGTCACCTCTGGCGTGGCTGCCCTACGTCCGCGCCGATGCCCGCATCGTGGCGTAGATGTCCAGAAGCTGGCCGGTGACCACGTCGGGGTGGAAGGTCCGCTCGTAGCGGGCCCGGGCGTGCGGGGCGAGGACCGCGGCGCGGTCCCGGGCGGTCGGGAGCATCGCGGCCAGGGCGGCCGGGTCCGGCGGGACGAGCCAACCGGCGGCGGGTGACGACGCGGCGGGTTCGTCGGCGCCGATCAGGTACGGGATGCCCCCCAGCGCGGTACCGAGCACCGGTCGCCCGGCGGCGAGCGCCTCGATCACCACCGTCGGCAGCACGTCGTGCCAGGTCGGCACGGCGATCACCACCGCGGTGGCCCGGAGCGCGGCGGCGACCCCGGCCCGGTCGAGCGGGCCGAGGAACTCGACGTCGGCCCGCTCGGCTGCGGCCGCCTCGGCCAGCGGCCGCAGCTCGCCGTCACCGGCGATCCGCAGCGGGCCGAGCGCGCCCTCGGGGTGCCGACGCCAGGCGTCCAGCAGCAGCCCGACCCCCTTCTCGGGGGAGAGCCGGCCGAAGAAGAGGAACCCCTCGCCGAGCGGCGGCGGCGGGCCCGGGTCCGGTATCGCGTTCGGCTTGACCACGATCCGGTCGGCCGGGATTCCGTAGTCCCGCAGGTGGCTGGCGATTCCCGAGGTGAGCGCGATGTAGCGGTCCACCGAGCGCCAGGTCGGGCGGTGGACGGCGAGCGTCGTGGCCATCAGCGCGCTCTGTGCCCGGGAGCCGCGGTAGCAGCGGTGGACGATCGCCGGCACCCCGAGCACCCGGCCCCGGCAGTCCTGGCAGATCCGCCCCTGGCGGAAGTAGAGGCCCGAGGAGCAGACCTGGCGGTAGTTGTGCACGGTCTGCACCACCGGCACCCCGTGCCGGTGCGCGGTGCGGATCACCCACGGGGAGAGCAGCGGGTACGGATTGTGCAGGTGCAGCACGTCCGGCCG